>JAJXYU010000376.1 GCA_021780395.1 Pseudomonadota bacterium | reverse complement strand
AACCAGCGTAAAATTCCCCGTGCGCGGCCGCGTCGGCCGCGAACCGGAACTCGATGACCAACGCCATCCCTGCCGTCGCCGCGACCCGTTCCCCGCCGCGCCTCTCCGCGGGCGGCGCCGCGCGCGGCGACGAGCCGGGGACGGTCGCGATCTGCTTCGTCGTCGCCGCGCTCGAGGCGGTGCGCGCGCGCGAGCTCGACGCGGACTCGTTGCTTGCCGCGGTCGGGCTGTCGCCGCAGCTGCTGCAGCGGCCGCAGGCGCGCGTGTCGGCGAAGCAGTACGGGGAGCTGTGGCGGCGGGTCGCGATCGCGTTGGACGACGAGTTCTTCGGCCAGGACGCGCGTCGGATGAAGTCCGGTAGTTTCGCGATGCTCTGCCACTCGGTGATCCACTGCCGCACGCTCGCACCAGCGCTCGAGCGCAGTCTACGCTTCTACCGGTTGATTCTCGACGACATCGGCGGGACGCTGGTGCGCGAGGCGGGGACCGCGCGGATCGAACTGCGCGCGCGCGAGGGCGCGCCGGACCGCGTGTTCGCGCACGAAACCCTGTTGATGTTGCTCTACGGGGTCGCGTGCTGGCTCGTGAACCGGCGCATTCCGATCCGGGCCGCCGAGTTCGCGTACCCCGAGCCCGCGCACGCCGCCGAGTACCGGCTGATGTACTCGACGGCCCTGCGCTTCGGGGCGCCGTGCACGGCGATCGCGTTCGATGCCAGCTACCTCGATCTGCCCGTCGTCCAGGACGAACGCAGCCTCAAGGAGTTCCTGCGCTTCGCGCCCGAGAACATCATCGTGAAGTACAAGAACGCGCGCAGCCTCGGGGCGCGGATCCGGCGGCGGCTGCGGCAGACCTTGCCCGGCGCGGTGCCCGCGTTCGCGGCGATCGCGCGCGAGCTGCACGTGACGCCGGCGACGCTGCGACGCCGCCTGCACGAGGAAGGCACCTCGTACCGATCGCTGAAGGACGAGCTGCGGCGGGATCTCGCGGTGCGCCACCTGACGCACTCGGCGCGCAGCGTGATGGACATCGCGTTCGAGCTGGGGTTTTCCGAGCGCAGCTCGTTCCACCGGGCGTTTCGCAAGTGGACCGGCGCGTCGCCGGGCGAATTCCGCCGCGATCGCGGCGGCGACGCGCGCGGCGACGACGGGATGTAGCCGAACCGTTCAGGATCGTTGAGCGATTCGGTCACTTTGACGCGCCTGCGCGACTGACTATAGTTTGGGCAGTTAACTCGAGGAGATCGCGATGGCAGCGGACGAGGAGCGCCGGGGCAGGCCCGCATCGCCGGGGGCGCGTCTGCGCGCCGCGGTCGCCGAGGAACGGCCGCTGCAGCTGGTCGGCGCGATCAACGCCTACGCGGCTCGGCTCGCCGCCGCCTGCGGATTCCGCGCATTGTATCTGTCCGGCGGCGGTGTCGCCGCGAACTCCCTCGGCCTGCCAGACCTCGGCATCAGCACCCTCGATGACGTGCTGATCGACGTGCGCCGGATCACGGACGCCTGCCCGCTGCCGCTGCTGGTCGACGCCGACACCGGCTGGGGCGGCGCGTTCAACATTGCGCGCACGGTGAAGTCGATGATCAAGTTCGGCGCGGCCGGACTGCACATCGAGGATCAGGTGCAGGCGAAGCGCTGCGGACACCGGCCGGGCAAGGAGATCGTCTCGAAGGACGAGATGGTCGATCGCGTGAAGGCGGCGGTGGATGCGCGCACCGACGCGGACTTCGTGATCATGGCGCGCACCGACGCGCTCGCCGGCGAGGGGCTCGAACTCGCGCTCGAACGCACGGTCGCGTGCGTCGAGGCGGGCGCCGACATGGTCTTCCCCGAGGCCGTCACCGACCTGCCGACCTATCGGCGCTTCAAGGACGCGGTCGGCGTGCCGATCCTCGCGAACATCACCGAGTTCGGGCGCACGCCGCTCTACACCCGAGAGGAACTCGGCGCGGTCGGCGTGGACATCGTGCTGCACTGTTGCTCGGCCTACCGCGCGATGAACGCGGCCGCGCTCGCGACCTACCAGGCGATCCGCCGCGACGGCACGCAGAAGAACGTGCTCGCGACGATGCAGACCCGCGAAGACCTGTATCGATATCTCGACTACCATGCGTACGAGGCGAAGCTCGACGAGCTGTTCGCGCGGACCAAAGACCACTAGGACGCCGTTCGAGGAGACGACGATGCCCGCAGCCGATCCGCCGAACCCTGGATTCAAGCCCAAGAAGTCGGTCGCGCTGTCCGGCGTCGCCGCCGGCAACACCGCCCTTTGCACGGTCGGCCGCAGCGGCAACGATCTGCACTATCGCGGTTACGACATCCTGGATGTCGCGAACGCCTGCGAGTTCGAGGAGATCGCGTTCCTGCTGATCCACGAGAAGCTCCCGAACGCGGCCGAGCTCGCCGCGTACAAGGCGCGGCTCGCCGCGATGCGCCGGCTCCCGGCCGCGGTGCTCGAGGTCCTCGAACGCCTGCCGGCGTCGAGCCACCCGATGGACGTGCTGCGGACCGGGGTCTCCGCGCTCGGCTGTGTCGAGCCTGAGCCGGACGCGCACGCGGTCGACGGCGCGCGCGCGATCGCCGACCGGCTGCTCGCCTCGCTCGGCGGGATGCTGTGCTACTGGTACCACTTCTCGCGCGACGGGCGGCGGATCGAGCTCGAGACCCGCGACGAGTCCATCGGCGCGCACTTCCTGCACCTGCTGCACGGGCGCACGCCGCCGGCGAGCTGGGTGCGGGCGATGCACACCTCGCTGATCCTCTACGCCGAGCACGAGTTCAACGCCTCGACGTTCACCGCGCGCGTGATCGCGGGCACGGGGTCGGACCTCTATTCGGCGATCACCGGCGCGATCGGCGCGCTGCGCGGCCCGAAGCATGGCGGCGCGAACGAGGTCGCGTACGAGATCCAGAGCCGCTACGCGAACCCGGACGAGGCGGACGCCGACGTGCGCCGCCGGGTCGCGGCCAAGGAGGTGATCATCGGCTTCGGTCACCCGGTCTACACGATCGCCGATCCGCGCAACCAGGTGATCAAGGAGGTTGCGCGCGAGCTCGCGACCGAAGCGCGCGACACGACGCTGTTCGCGATCGCCGAGCGCCTCGAAGCGACGATGCGCGAGGCGAAGAACATGTTCCCGAACCTCGACTGGTTCTCCGCGGTGTCCTATCACCTGATGGGCGTGCCGACCGCGATGTTCACGCCCTTGTTCGTGATGAGCCGCACGAGCGGCTGGGCCGCGCACGTGATCGAGCAGCGCCAGGACGGCAAGATAATCCGCCCGAGCGCGAACTACGTCGGCCCCGAGAACCTGCGATTCTTGCCGCTCGCGCAGCGCCCATAGTCCCCCATTGGCTTCGACCCCGAGTCATCGAAACATGTCCCATGACGTCAAATCCGCCGAACGCCCCGCCCCCGATGCGCTGCTGACCGCGATCGCCGACTACGCGATCGGTCATCGGATCGACAGCGCCCTGGCCTACGAAACGGCCGCCTACTGCCTGCTCGACACGCTCGCCTGCGGTTTCCAGGCGCTCGCGTACCCCGCGTGCACGAAGCTGCTCGGCCCGATCGTGCCTGGCGCGACGCTGAAGGGCGGCGCCCGGGTGCCGGGCACGCCGTACGAGCTCGATCCGGTGAACGCGGCGTTCAACGTCGGCGCGATGATCCGCTGGCTCGACTTCAACGATACCTGGCTCGCGGCCGAATGGGGTCACCCGTCCGACAACCTCGGCGCGATCCTCGCGGTCGCCGACTACCGCTCGCGCGCCGGCGAGGCGCTTACCGTGCGCGACGTGCTCACCGGGATGATTAAGGCGCACGAGATCCAGGGAGTGCTCGCGCTCGAGAACAGCTTCAACCGCGTCGGCCTCGATCATGTGCTGCTGGTGCGGGTCGCGTCGACCGCGGTCGCGACCGCGATGCTCGGCGGCACGCGCGAGCAGGTGATCGACGCGGTGTCGAACGCGTGGATCGACGGCGGGGCGCTGCGCACCTACCGGCACGCGCCGAACACGGGCTCGCGCAAGAGCTGGGCCGCGGGCGATGCGACCAGCCGCGCGGTGCGGCTCGCGCTGTTCGCGCTGCGCGGCGAGATGGGGTACCCGTCGGCGCTGACCGCGAAGACCTGGGGTTTCCAGGACGTGCTGTTCAAGGGCAGGCCGCTCGCGCTGCCGCGGCCGTTCGGCAGCTACGTGATGGAGAACGTGCTGTTCAAGATCTCCTATCCCGCGGAGTTCCACGCCCAGACCGCGGTCGAGGCGGCGATGACGCTGCATCCGCGGGTGCGCGACAAGCTCGATCGGATCGCGAAGGTCGTGATCGAGACCCAGGAGCCGGGCGTGCGGATCATCGACAAGACCGGGCCGCTCGCGAACCCCGCCGACCGCGACCACTGCATCCAGTACATGGTCGCGATCCCGCTGCTGTTCGGACGCCTCGGCGCCGCCGACTACGAGGACGCGGTCGCGCGCGATCCGCGCGTCGACGCGCTGCGCGCGAAGATGCAGGTGCGCGAGAACCCGACCTTCACCGCCGAGTACTACGCCGCGGACCAGCGCCACATCGGCAACGCGGTGCAGGTGTTCTTCGACGACGGCAGCTCGACTGAACGGGTGCAGGTGGACTTCCCCGTCGGTCACCGCAAGCGCCGCGCCGAGGGGATCCCGCTGCTGCTGCGCAAGTTCGAATCCAGCGTCGACGCGCACTTCAGCCCCGCGCAGGCGCGGATGATCAAGGCGACGTGTGCGGATCGGACGCGGCTCGCGGCGTTGCCGGTCGCGGACTTCGTCGGCGCGCTCGCGACGGTCTGAACCATGATGAAGCTCGCGGTCGTCACCGGTGCCGCGCAGGGTCTCGGCGCCTGCGTGAGCGCGCTGCTCGCGAAGCGCGGCTATCGATTGCTGTTGCTCGACCGGCAGGAGCCGGCACGCACGCTCGCGCAGCTGCGCGCCGCGGGCGCGACCGCCGACGCGCTGGTCGGCGACGTCGTCGCGGAGTCCTACGCGACCGAGGTCGCCGCCTGGATCGCGAGCCGCGTCGGCGCGGCCGAGGTCCTCGTGAACAACGCCGGCGTGAGCCTGATCCGCCCGGCCGAGGACACGAGCGCCGAGGATTGGCGCTGGGTGCTGGACGTGAACCTGCTCGGGCCGTTCCTGTTGTCGAAGGCGCTCGGCGTGCAGATGCTCGAGCGCCGCCGCGGCAGCATCGTGAACATCGCCTCGGTCGCGGGACTCGCCGGCATCGGCCACCGCAGCGCGTACAACGCGTCGAAACACGGCCTGATCGGCCTCACGCAGACCCTCGCGGCCGAGTGGGGCGCGCGCGGCGTGCGGGTGAACGCGGTCTGCCCGGGCTGGATCAAGACCGAGATGGACGAGAAGGACCAGGGGAGCGGGGCGTACTCGGACACCGACATCACGAACCGCGTGCCGATGGCGCGGTTCGCGCGTCCCGAGGACGTCGCCGAGGCGATCGCGTTCCTCGCGGACGTCGAGCGCAGCGCGTTCGTGAACGGCGTGAGCCTCCCCGTCGACGGCGGCTGGATCGCCGATGCCAGCTGGGAGAGCCTGCGGCTGAAGACGCGCGGAGCGTGATCCCGGGCGCAGTTCGGCGCACGGCCGCTTGCGGCTCCCGGGCCAGGTCGCGGATAGTGCCGCCGATGAAGGGCGTGGATCCGCGGTCGTCGGTGGCGGGTGCGGTCGAGCGGCGCGTCGCCGATCGGCGACGGCGGCATTGGTGGTCGGTCTGGTACGGTGGTTTCAAGCCGCGCCGGCGCGACGGCCGCCGCCGCGACGACCACGAGCGGTTCATCCTCCGCGACTGGCACGCGTGGCATCTGCTGCCGATCGCGATCGCGATCCTGCTGCTGTGCGCGGGCGACGCCGTGCTCACGCTGCGGCTCCTGTCGGTCGGCGCGGTCGAGGCGAATCCGCTGATGGCGCGCGTGATCGGACGCGACGCGTGCGTGTTCGCGGCGGCGAAGATGGCGATGACCGGGATCGGCGTGGTGTTGCTGGTCGCGGCCTCGCGTTACCGGGTCTACCGCGCACTGCGGGCGGAGGCGGCGCTGTACGCGCTGCTCGCGGGCTATGCCGCGCTGATCGGCTACGAGTTCTGGCTGTTGCATCATATCGGCCCTCACGCCCCGATCTAGCGGATCGCCGGCCCGGATCGCGTTCCCTATTCGTATTCCTTGCGCTAAAATTACCGGTTCCATGGCCGAGCAATCATCCACGTCGATGCTCAATGGCGGCAATGCCGCCTTCGTCGAAGATCTCTACGAGCGTTACCTCGCGGACCCGGACGCCGTCGAACCGGCGTGGCGGGAGTATTTCTCGCAGCTCGCCGCGGGCGCGCCGCGTGACGTCGCCCACGGCCCGCTGCGCGAGC
>JAJXYU010000083.1 GCA_021780395.1 Pseudomonadota bacterium | reverse complement strand
ATCAGCGACGGCAGCACGATGTCGGGCGTGACGCCGCGATCCTGGGTGCTGCCCCCGGTCACCCGGTAGAACTTGCCGATGGTGACGTTGAGCTGGCCGAGATCCGGTTTGCTCCCGAAGATCGAGTAGCTGAGCGGATGGGCGTTCTGCACCGTGCCCTTGCCGTAGGTCTGCTGGCCGACGATCACCGCGCGTCCGTAGTCCTGCAGCGCGCCGGCGAAGATCTCGGAGGCGGACGCGCTCAGCCGGTCGACGAGCACGATCATCGGGCCGCTGTAGAAGATCCCCGGATCCGGATCGTCGTCGACTTCGACGTGACCGGTCGTGTCGCGCAACTGGACGACCGGGCCGCGGCGGATGAACAGGCCGACCATCGACTCCGCCTCGGGAAGGTAACCACCTCCGTTGCCGCGCAGGTCCATGACCAGGACCTGCATCCCCTGCTTGCGCAGGCGTTCGATCAGGCGCTTCACGTCGCGCGTCGTGCTCCGGAAGTTCTTCACGCCGGCGCGGTTCGCGTCGTAGTCCTGATAGAAGCTCGGCACGTGGATGATCCCGACCTTGACCGGATGTCCGTCGCGCTCGACCGTGCGCATCTTCGCGTGCGCGGCTTGCGCCGTCAGCGAGATCCGGTTGCGAACCAGGGTGATGACCTTCTGCGGCGAGCCGGGCGCGGCGCCCGCCGGCAGGATCTGCAGGCGCACCTTCGTGCCGCCGGGTCCGCGGATCTTCTGGACGACGTCGTCGAGCCGCCAGCCGATCACGTCGACCATCTCGCCGTGGGCCCCTTCACCGATCGCGGTGATGCGGTCGTTCGGCGCGAGCGTGCCGCTGATCGCGGCGGGTCCGCCCGGAATCACGTTGACGACCGTCACGTAGTCGTCCTTCATCTGCAAGGAGGCGCCGATCCCCTCGTAGCTGAGGCTCATCTGGATGTTGTATTCCTGGGAATCTCGCGGCGAGAAATAGTTCGAGTGCGGGTCGAGCGACAGCGTGTACGCGTTCATGAACGCCTCGAACACGTCCTGCGGCTCGCTCTGCCCGATCCGGTGGATCACGTTCTCGTAGCGGTTGCGCAGGGTCGTGACGATGCCGGGCCAGGTCTTGCCCGCGAGCAGCAGCGACAGTTCGTCGTTCTTCACGCGCTTGCGCCACAGTTCGTCCATCTCCTCGTGATCCACCGGCCATGGCCGGTTCGTCCGGTCGAACCGGTAGGTCTCGTCCTTCTGGAACGCGGGTTCGGTCGAGAGCAGGCTGATCGAGTATTCCATGCGCTCCCGTACGCGCTTCTGGTAGCGGCGGAAGATCGCGAACGGCGCCTGCATGTCGCCGTCGCGGATCGCATTATCCAACTCATACCGATACTTCTCGAAGCCGGCGATGTCGCCGGCATAGAAGTAGCTGTGCTCTCCGTCCAGCGCGTTCAGGTACCGGTCGAGGATCATGCTCGACAGCTGGTCGTCGAGCGGCTCGCGCCGGTAGTGCTCGCGCGCGATGATGTCGGCGACGCGCTGCGCGGTGTATCCCTCGCGGGCGGTCGGTTCGAGGCGCACCGGTTTCGACGGGCCGGCCTCGGCCGGCGTCGTCGGCTTCGCCGCGCTCGTCGCCGACGACGAGGTCATCGCCGCGCCGAGGAGGGCGGCGAGCGCAACCGCGCCCAGGGCGACGGCCAGTCCGGACTTCCAGCGCGAGCGCGCCGCGGCGGGGCCTTGGGTGATCACCGTGTCGGTTCTCCTGTGAACTGATCCGCGTTTGAGGGTAAGCTTGGATTTCGATCGGCCGTTTGGCGCTCGACCAGGCATCCAGCGATTGTATATGAGAACCGCAGTATGCGTCCGCTCACGGTGTTGTTCGGCATGCTCCTCGGCACCTGCGTATCGGTGACCTTCACGCTCGCTGGGCTCGCGCTGATCTGGTTCGTGGTCCAGCGCTCCGATCCGCGGCTCGCCGTCGCGATTCCGCATCGTCCCAGCGCGATCGCCGCATCACTTTTGCTGACCGCGCTGGCCGCGCTGAGTTTCATCGGCCAGCTGCGCCTGCGACCGTGGCGGCGCTTCGCGCACCTCGCGACCGTGGCGGCGTTGGCCGTCGGCACCCTGTGGTTCGCGCTCCATCGTTGAGGCGGTCCGGATCGTGACGAGCCGATTCCCGAGACGACCCTGGCGCGCCGCGGCGATCGCGGGCCTCGCTTCATTGTGCGCGTGCTCGACGACGCCGCGCCATCCGCCGCTGCCCTCGCAGTTCGACGACGCGGGATTCCGGCGCCTGGTGGCCGAGATCGCCTCGTACGGGTTCGAAGGCCGGCGTCCGGGGAGCGCGGGCGCGGACCGGGCGGCGACCTACCTGACGGATACCCTGCGGCGTTTCGGCGCGAAGCCGGGAAATCACGGATCGTATCGACAGGAAGTGCCGATGGTCGCGCTCGACACGGTGGAGCCGACGACATTGACGATCGCGGCGCGTGGTGGTGTCGCGCGCGAGCGGGTCCCGGCGAGCGACGCGGTGCTCTGGACGCCGCGGGAAAGCGGGCTCGGTCCGTTGCGACACAGCCGACTGGTGTTCGTCGGCTACGGAATCGACTCGCCGCGCCTCGGTTGGAACGATTATTCGGGCGCCGACGTTCGGGGAGCGACCGTGCTCGTGCTCGCGGGCATGCCCGCGGCCTTGGCGCGCGGCAAGGACGGCGCGGCCGGACGCTTCGCGCTCGCGCGCGCCAAGATCGCCGCGGCGGCGGCGCACGGCGCCGCCGGCGTCCTGTTGATCCATCGACCGGGCCGGTTCGCGCAGCGCTGGGCGGCGATCGTGAATCGCTTCGGTCACGGCATCATCGAAGCGCCCGCAGCCGATGCGCACGCCGCGGGCCCGGCCGTCGAAGGGTGGGTCCGTTCGCGCGAGGTCCGGCGCTGGTTCGCGATCGCGGCCGCGAGCTTCGACTCGGCCGCCGCGCGGGCGGCGCAGCCGGCCTTTCGCGCGCAGACGCTCGATCTTGCGGCGGACGCCGACGTGCGGGCGACCATCCGCCGCTTTACCTCGCCGAACCTGATCGCGGTCGTTCCGGGCGGCGAGCGGCGACGCGAATACCTGGTCTACACCACGCGTTGGGACGGTCTCGGATACGGCGCGGGCCGCGATGCCGGCCAGGTGCTTCCCGGGGCGGCCGACGAGGCGACCGGCACCGCCGGCTGGTTGATCCTCGCGCAAGCTTTCGCGCAGGCGGTGCCGAAGCCCGGGCGGACGATCGTGTTCCTCGCGACGACCGGCGGGGAATTCGGTGCGCTCGGCGCTCGCTACTACGTCGAGCATCCGGTCTATCCGCTGTCGCGCACGGTCGCGGACGTGAACCTGCAGATGTTGCGCGTCGGTGGGCCGACCCGGGACGTCGATTCGCTGGGGCCGGCGCACTCTCCGCTCGCGCCGTTCCTCGCGAAGGCCGTCGAGCTGCAGGGACGGGTCGTCCGCCCGGACCCGCAACCGCTTCGCGAGCGCTACCAGCGATCGGACGCCGCGGTGTTCACGGCGCATGGGGTGCCCGCACTGTATGCGGTCGGCGGGTTGGACGATGCCGCGTTCGGACCGGTCTGGGGCGCCGCGCACCTCGACGAGTATTTCGCGCGGCGCTACCACCGGCCGAGCGACCGATACGAGCCGACCTGGCATCTTCGCGGGACGCTTCTTGACCTGCGACTGGCCGAGGCGGTCGGCCGGCGCATCGCGAGCGCCGACCGACGCCACCTACGGGGGCGCCGGGGTCATGATCGGCGTGAGGGATCCCGCCGGCCGGTGTTGTTGTACGGGTCGAAGCCGTAGCCACGCTCGCCGGGGCCGAGCGTCGCGACCTCGCGGCGTGCCGTGGTACGCCGTCCACCGCGCCGTGTCGATGCCCGTTCGGTCTCGTCGAGTTCTCGAATGCCGAAGCTGAACAGTGGCTCTGTCCGCGGCCTCGAGCGGTCATCATTCGTCATCGCGTTCGACCTCGAACCTCGCATCAGGATCTTCGCCCGCGGTGGCGCCCAAGCCAAGCCGCGCGCAGACCCACATGCTGCCGGATGCGCAGCCACCCCGTAATGCGGCGGCGCGATTTCGTGACGGCCGTCACGGTTCAAGCCTTCCGGCTCGACCCGAGCCACCATCCCCAGCGCAGCACCCGCAGCAGCAGGATCATGAGGTAAGGTCCGACGACGACGGTCCAGGACGCGGGCGAAGGCGTCCCGAGCCCGAGCAACACCGTCCCGTACGTCCGACCGAGGCTCCCACCCTCGTAGCGACCGAGCAGCGTGATCCCGCTGACATAGATCAGGATCGGCAGCGCGACCGCGCCGAACGCGAGCCAGCCGAGCGCGAGCAACAGTTCGTGACGCACGCTGCCCCGCGTGGGCGCGCGCCGGGCGGGCGTTTTCTTGCGGGCGGGTTTGCGGGCCATCGGGCGATTCTAAACCAATCCGCGAACGCCGGCCGCACGCGGACTGGTGCGCGCGCTAGAATGGCCGTCGTGACAGAACTTCGACCGCCGGCGCACGCCGCTCCTTCCACCCTGCGATGATGCGCACCGCGGTCGTCGGCGCGGGCTACCTCGGGCGGTTTCACGCGCAGAAATATCTGACCCTCGAGCGCTCGACGCTGGTCGGGATCGTCGATCCCGACCCGGCCGCTCGCGCGGCCGTGTCCGCCGAACTCGGCGTCCCGGCGCACGCCGACCATCGCGAGTTGGTCGGTCACGTCGACGCGGTCAGCATCGTCACGCCGACGCCGACGCATCATGCGATCGCCCGGGACTTTCTCGAGGGCGGCGCGCACGTGCTCGTCGAGAAGCCGATGACGACCACCGTCGAGCAGGCTCGCGACCTGATCGCGACCGCGAGACGCGCGCGACGGACGCTGCAGGTCGGCCACCTCGAACGCTTCAACGCGGCGATCCGCGCGCTGCAGCCGATCTTGACGGTGCCGAGGTTCATCGAATCCGCGCGGCTCGCGCCGTTCAAGGCGCGCGGTACCGACGTGGACGTGGTGCTCGACCTGATGATCCACGACATCGACCTGATCCTCAGCATCGTGCGCTCGCCGGTCGTCAAGGTCGACGCGGTCGGAACCCGGGTGTTCTCGGGCGCGATCGACATCGCGAACGCGCGGCTGCGGTTCGCGAACGGCTGCGTCGCGAACGCGACCGCGAGTCGCGTGAGCATGAAGACCGAACGCAAGCTCCGGCTGTTCCAGGACGACGCGTACGTGTCGGTCGACCTGCACCAGAAGCTGCGCACGCTGATCCGCAAGGATCCGCTGCGAAGCGTCGACGGCGTGCCGGCGGTCTCGATCGACGAAACCAGTTACGAGGCGAGTGACGCGCTGCGCGACGAGATCGCCGCGTTCCTCGCCGCCGCGCAGGACGGTTCGCCGCCGGCGGTCACCGGCGAGGACGGCTTGGCCGCGCTCGAGGTCGCGCTCGCAATCACGGATCAGGTCGTGCGTGCGGAGCCGCCGCACGGCCGCGCGTGAGCGCGCGCCGCGCGGAATTCAAGCGGCGGACCGGCGTTGCGCCGCTTCGAGCGCCGCGAGGAATCGCTCGAGGTTGTTCGCGTTGAGACCGGCGAGGTTCATGCGTCCGCCCGGCGCGAGGTAGACCGCGTGTTCGGCGTGCAGGCGTTGGATCGCCGGCGCGGCGAGCGGCAACCGCGCGAACAATCCGCGGCCGGCGGCGAGCGCGGCGAAATCGACCGCGCCGACGCGGCCGTGGGCGGCGAGCGTCGCGCGCACCGAGGCGACACGATCCCGGGCCGCGGCGAGTTCGGCACGCCAACCCGAGCGCAGGTTGGGATCGGCGAGGATCGTACGGACGATCGCCGCGCCGTGATCCGAGGGCATCGAGTAGCTCACGCGGGCGATCGCGAGCAGGTGGTCCCGGACCCTCGCAGTCTCCCCGGCGTTCGCGCCGCGGTAGAACAATGCGCCGACGCGCTCGCGATACAGGCCGAAGTTCTTGTCGCAGGAATAGGCGATCAGGAGCCGTGGTACCCGTTCGAGCAAGGGCGCGATCGGCTCGACGTCTTCGCGCCAGCCGGTCCCGAGACCTTGGTACGCGAGGTCCACGAGCGGAACGAGGCGGCGCGCGACCGCGACGTCCGCGAAGGCGTGCCACAGGGCTGGATCCGGATCGACGCCGGTCGGGTTGTGACCGCTCGCCTGGATGAGGAACGCATCGCCCTCCGGCGCCTCGCGCAACGCGTCGAGCAGCGCTTCGTGGCGCAGACCGCCGTGCGCCGGATCGTCGAGGTCGCGAGGGATGATCTGCAGACCCGCGGCCCGCAACAGCGGCTCATGATTCGTCCAGGTCGGCAGCCCGATCCAGATCCTTCGCTCGGGCTGGCTCCGGCCGAGGAGCTCGGCCGCGAGGCGTAGCGC
>JAJXYU010000112.1 GCA_021780395.1 Pseudomonadota bacterium | reverse complement strand
GCAGGAGGGCGTCGACTACGAGGACACCGGCGGGGTCGGCGGAACGCTCGCGGGCAACGCGCTGTCGGCCGCGGCGATGCGCGCGACGCTCGAGGGGGTGCTCACCGAAACGGCGTTCGCGCGGATGATCGCGCTCGCCGGCGAGTTGCGCGGATCGATCGCGCGCACGATCGAGTCGCGCGGGCTGCCGTGGAACGTCGTGCAGCTCGGCTGCCGCGTCGAGTACGGCTTCTCGCCGAGTCCGCCGCGCAACGGCACGAGCGCGAAGGCGGCCGCGGACCGGGACCTGGAGGCGTACCTGCACCTCTATCTGCTGAACCGCGGCGTGCTGATCACGCCGTTCCACAACATGGTGCTGATGTCCCCGGCGACGACGGCCGCGGACGTCGCCGCGCACGATCGTGCGTTCACGGCGGCGGTCGACGAGCTACTCGGATCGGACTGAACCGGGGCGCCGCCGGGGGGCCTCGAGGGACGCGCGGACGATGCAGCCACTCAAGCGCACGCTGAAGTACTGGGACCTCGTGCTCTACGGGCTCGCGTACATCGCGCCGATCACGCCGTTCTCGACCATCGGCTTCGTCTGGGACGCCTCGAAGGGGCTGATCGCGCTCGCCTACGTGCTCGGCGGCGTCTGCATGTTCTTCACCGCGAAGAGCTACGCGGTGATGAGCGAGACGACGCCGTCCGCGGGTTCGGTCTACGGGTTCGCGCGGCACGCGATCGGGGCCTTCCCCGGGTTCGTCGCCGGCTGGATGATCCTGCTGGACTACCTGCTGATCCCGGCGTTCGTTTTTGTGCTGATCGCGGTCGCGCTCGGCTCGCTGCTGCCGTCGGTCGACCGTTCCGTCTGGATCGTGTTGATGGTCGCCTCCACCCTCGGGATCAACTGGTTCGGCGTGACCGTGACCACGCGGGCGAACTTCATCGCCGTCGCGATCCAGACGGTGGTCACGGTCGGGTTCGTCGTGCTGTGCGTGGTCGCGCTCGCGCACGGCAAGGGCACCGGCGCGCTCAGCGCGAGACCGTTCTGGAACCCGGGTTCGTTCGACGGCGCGGCGCTGCTGACCGCGACCTCGATCTGCGTGATGTCCTTCCTCGGCTTCGACGCGATCTCGACGCTCTCCGAGGAAGTCGTCGGCGACGACCCGCGCCTGATCGGCCGCGCGATCATCGGCGTGCTGGTGATCTCCGGCGTGTTCTTCGTGCTGGTCGCGTGGGTGCTTGGCAACCTGCTGCCGGGGATCGCGATCCGGGATCCGGCCGCGGCGATCTACGAGCTCGCGGCCTGGGCGGTCGGACCGTGGTCGTCGCAGGTGATCGCGTGGACCTACGTGCTCGTGATCGGACTGTCGAACGCGATTCCGATGCTGATCGGGGTCGCGCGGGTGCTGTATGCGATGGGCCGGGACCGGCAGCTGCCGGGGGCGCTCGCGCGGATCCATTCGCGCTACCACACGCCCTACGTCGGCATGCTCACCGCGTCGGCGATCTCGCTCACGGTCGCACTCGCGATGCGCAACCGCCTCGGCGATCTCGCGACGATCGTGAACTTCGGCGCGCTGTGCGGGTTCCTGATGCTGCACCTGTCGGTGCTGGTCGAGTTCGTGTGGCGGCGCCGCTCGCGCCGCTGGCTGGTGCACTGGGTCACGCCGGTGCTCGGAATCGCGGTGGTGTTGATGGTTCTCTCCGGGATGAGCCGGCTCGCGCTGATCGTCGGCTCGTCCTGGCTCGCGGCCGGGTGCCTCTGGGGTCTCGTGCTGCACACCCGCCGCCGCGGGAAGCTCGCGCTCGAACTGTGACGCAGGCGGCGGGCGCGGCCCCGCCCGGAGGATCCGGACGATGAACGACGATGTCTGCTACCGCTCCGCGAGCGAATCGATCCGCGCGTTCCGCGCCGGCGAGCGCTCGCCGGTCGACCTGATGCGCGCCGTGCTCGAGCGGACCGAGCGGCTGGCCCCGACCCTGAACGCGACGACCGCGATCCACGCCGACGCCGCGCTCGCGGCCGCGCGCGCCGCCGAGTCGCGTTACCGCGCGGGGACCGCGCGGCCGCTCGAGGGCATTCCGGTCGCGATCAAGGAAGAGACCTCGGTCGCGGGCTGGCGCAAGACGATCGGCTCGTTCCTCTGGGACGAGGTGCCGACCGCGCATCATCCGATGGTCGACAAGCTGATCGCGGCCGGCGCGATCCCGCACCTGCAGACCACCGTGCCGGAGTTCTGCCTGATCGGCCAGACCTTGTCGCGCCGCTTCGGCGTCACGCGCAACCCCTGGAACCCGGCGATCACCCCCGGCGGCTCGAGCGGCGGCTCGGGAGCCGCGCTCGCGGCCGGAATGGCGCCGCTCGCGACCGGCAGCGACATGGCCGGGTCGATCCGGATTCCGGCGGCGATGTGCGGCGTGTACGGATTCAAGCCGCCGTTCGGGCGCCTCGCGAGCGCGCCCGGCGAGGAGTTGTTCGCGTTCGCGGTCGAAGGGCCGATGGCGCGCACCATCCTGGATCTCGCGTTGATGCAGAACGTGATCGCGGGGCCGCACCCGTCGACCTACTCCGGCATGCCCTACGTGCCCTTGCCGGCGGACCCCGCGCCGATCGCCGGACTGCGGCTCGGCCTGTCGTTCACGACCGGACACACGGCGCTTTGCCCCGACACGCGGCGCAACCTCGAGCGCGCGTGCATCGCGCTCGAGCGCGCGGGCGCGATCATCGAGCCGGTCGACCTCGCCTGGGACGGGGGCGCGCTCGCCGACGCGCTGATCGAGGCGATATTCGGGATCTTCCTGGATGAATATCTCGCCAAGCTCCCGGTGGAGCGGCTCGGCGAGGGCACGCCGTACCTGCGCTGGCTGATGGAGCGCTACTGCGGCAAGCGCAACTCGATCACGAAGGCGGCCGCGCTCGCGCTCGAGTTGCACCAGGAACTCGAGCGCAAGCTCTGGGGACGGGGCGTCGCGGCCCTGCTGTGCCCGACGGTGTTCACCACCGACATCGCCGCCGATCTCGACCTCGCGAGCGTGCGGCAGGTGCCGATCGGCGAGACGCGGGTCGACAGCTACCTCGGCTGGGTCGGCACGCCGCCGTTCAACCTGCTGAGCCGCTATCCCGCGCTCGCCGCGCCGACCGGGCTCGCGGCGAACGGGGTGCCGACCAGCCTGCAGATCGTCGGTCCCGCGTTCGACGATGCGGTCACCTTCCGGGTCGCGCACCACCTGGCGCGCGTCGCGGACACCGGACTGTACCAGCGCCACTTCCCGGCGGGTTGAGCGCGGCCCGGGGGGTCGACGGCGGGCGCGCCGACCGGTTATAAGAACATCGGGAGTTCGCCCCGGGGACACGCGGCGGATCAACACCTGGAACGGGGGGAGGGAATCTTGGAAGCACACCGGAACGGTGATGACGCGGCCGGATCGGCGCGGCGCTACATGCGGTACGTCGCCGTGCTCGCGGCGCTCGCGGGGCTGATGTTCGGCCTGGACGTCGGCGTGATATCGGGCGCGCAGCAGTTCATCCAGCGGGATTTCGCGATCGACGACCGGATGATCGAGCACATCGTGAGCAGCATGATGGTCGGCGCGGCGATCGGCGCGGCGCTCGCCGCGTGGCTGTCGGGGCACTTCGGCCGCAAGCGCGCGCTGCTGTGGAGCGCGTCGTTGTTCGTCGCCGGGTCGATCGCGAGCGCCGTGGCCGGATCGCCGGACATGTTGATCGGCGCGCGGATCGTGCTCGGGCTCGCGATCGGGATCGCGGCGTTCACCGCGCCGCTGTACCTCGCGGAGATCGCACCCGAGGACAAGCGCGGCGCGATGATCTCCACTTACCAGCTGATGATCACGATCGGGATCTTCCTCGCGTTCGCGTCGGACACGGTGTTTAGCTATTCCGGGCGCTGGCGGTGGATGCTCGGGATCATCGCGGTGCCGGGCGCGGCGTTCCTGCTCGGCGTGCTCGGCCTGCCGGAGAGCCCGCGCTGGCTGGTGCTGCGGGGGCGGCACGACGACGCGCAGGGCGTGCTGCGGCGCTTGCGCGGCGACGAGGCGGTCGCGCGGGCGGAGGTCGCGGAGATCGAGGAACGGCTCAGGACCCCGCAGCAGGGCTGGCAGCTGCTGCGCGAGAACCGGAACTTCCGCCGCTCGGTCGGTCTCGGGATCGCATTGCAGGTGGTGCAGCAGCTCACCGGCATCAACATCGTGATGTACTACGCGCCGCGGATCTTCGCCGACATGGGCTACGCGACCGGCGCGCAGATGCTGTTCACCGCGATCGTCGGCCTGACCAACGTGCTCGCGACCTTCATCGCGATCGGCTACGTCGACCGCGTCGGCCGCAAACCGATCCTGTACGCCGGCTTCGTCGTGATGGCGATCGGCCTTGCGGTGGTCGGCTCGCTGATGGCGTCGGGGATGGCGACGCACGCCGAGCGGCTGCTCGCGGTCGCGATGCTGCTGGTGTTCGTGATCGGCTTTGCGTTCTCGGCGGGGCCGCTGGTCTGGACCCTGTGCTCGGAGATCCAACCGCTCAAGGGACGGGATTTCGGCATCGGCGTCTCGACGGTCACGAACTGGCTCGGCACGGCCGCGGTCGGCGCGACGTTCCTGACGCTGCTCAACCATCTCGGGCATGCGCAGACGTTCTGGCTGTACGCCGCGTTCAACGCGTCGTTCCTGCTCGTCACCTGGGCGTTCGTCCCCGAGACCAAGGGCGTGAGCCTCGAGTCGATCGAGCGCCGCCTGATGGAGGGACGCCCGCTACGCGAGATCGGTGACTGAACGCACGAACCGGTAGTGCGCGACCAGCCATTCCTGGCCGCGCGCGTAGCCGAAGAGCTCGGCGCAGGCCATCCAGAAGATCCGCCAACGCTGGAACCACAGGTCCGCGCGTTCGCCGTACGCGTCGCGCAGCGTGGCCCGGACCGCCGCGGCGTTCGCGTCCTGGCGCTCGAGCCAGTGGTTCGCGGTGCGTTCGTAGTGGGTGCCGTCGATGAGCCAGCGCTGCTCGAGGCGCAGCCGGTCCTGAAAGTGCAACAGGGTGTCGGCGGCCGGCATCAGTCCGCCGGTGAAGAAGTGCCGGCCCATCCAGTTGTCCTCGCCCGCGGTCTCGAACGGATAGCACAGGGTCCGGTGCGCGAACAGATGCACGAACAGCTTCCCGCCGGGACGCAGCCACGCGGCGATCCGGTGGAGCAGCGAGCCGTAGTTGCGCATGTGCTCGAACATCTCCACCGACACGCACCGGTCGAAGGCCGCCGGCTCGAGCGCGAGCGCGTTCACGTCGGCGGTGATCACCCGCAGGTTCTCGAGCCCGCGCGTCCGGCAGGCCGCCTCGATGTGCGCGCGCTGGCGATGCGAGTTCGACACCGCGGTGATGCGGGCCCGCGGGAAGCGCTCGGCCATCCACAAGGTGAGCGATCCCCAGCCGCAACCGAGCTCGAGGATCGACTGGCCGTCGGCGAGTTCGGCCCGTTCCTCGTACATGCGCAGCATCGCCTCTTCCGCCTCGGCGAGCGTCTCGTCGCCCGTCGGGTACAGCGCGCAGGAGTACTTCAGCCGGGGACCGAGGCACTGCTCGAAGAACGCGGCCGGCAGTTCGTAGTGCTGCGCGTTCGCGGCCGCGGTATGGATCGCGATAGGGCTCGCCCGCAGTTCCTCGATCAGCCGGGTGGCGCGCGCGCTCTGCGCGGCGAGTCCCTCGCGCCGCTCCTCGGCGAGCCGTCGCGCGCAGAGCCGGCGGATTCCATGACGCAGCAGCGCGTCGGGCAGCGCGCCGCGTTCGGCGAGCCCGAGCAGGCCGGGTCCGGGCCGGTCGGTCGAGAGTTCGGCGGTCGGGGATGCGGTGGCGGCGGTGTTCACGGGGGTCACTCCTTCTCGGCGCGGATGGGCTTCGGAAACCAGGGGATCAGCATCGAGGTGCGGCGCTGATAGTCGGCGTAGTCGCGCCGCGAGCGCAGCGCCTGCGCCTCGGTCCAAGGGATCCCGCTCAGGTAGCGCAGGAACAGCAGCATCGCGACCGGCCCGACCCAGGCGAGTGCCGCCCGCGGCGAGCCGACCGCGAGCGCGACGTACGCGAACCAGTGGAGCCACTCGAAGAAATAGTTCGGATGGCGCGAGTAGCGCCACAGTCCGTGCTGGCAGGTGAGTCCGCGGTGGCGGGGGTCGGCGCGAAACGCCGCGAGCTCGGCATCGGCACGGGCTTCGCCGAACACCGCGAGGAGCCCGATCCCGGTACCGACCGCGAGCCAGAGGCCATGCGCGACCGGATTCTGCGCGACCGCGACGAATGGCACGGCGAACAGCGCGACGACCAGCGCCTGCAGCTGAAAGAAGCCGAACCAGCGCCAGGGATCGTCCCCCCAATGCTCGCGCAGATACCGATAACGGCCGTCCTCGGGCGCGCCGCGCACTCGCACCCACAGATGCCAGGCGAGGCGCGCGCCCCAGGCGCCGCCGATCGACGCGAGCAGCACGCGGGGCGCGGGCGCGCCGGA
>JAJXYU010000051.1 GCA_021780395.1 Pseudomonadota bacterium | reverse complement strand
GGGCGGGATCGGCGCAACCGCGGCGCTGCTCGCGCTGTCCTCCGGGCTCGGCCACCCGCTCGGTCCGCCGACGCTCCTGTGCGCCGCCGCGACCTGGCTCGCGATCCTGGTCGTGCGGCGCGCACCGCCCTGGGGCGCGCTGCGCCGGATCTCGTGGAGCGTGCTGCCGCTCGTCGCGGCGCTGTTCGTGCTGGTGCGCACGGTCGAATTGACCGGTGCGCTCGCACCGCTCGTCCGCCACCTCGCGCCGCCGGCCGCGGACCGACCCGCGCACGCCGCGGCCGCCGCATCGATCGTCGGCGTCGCGACGAACCTCCTGAACAACCTCCCGGTCGGCCTGCTCGCGACGAATCTGATCACCGCCGCGCACGCCTCCGCGCGGACCGCGGGTGCACTGCTGATCGGCGTCGATCTCGGACCCAATCTGTCGGTCACCGGATCGCTCGCGACGATCCTGTGGCTGATCGCCCTGCGGCGCGAGGGCGTCGAGGTGAGCGCCGGACGGTTCCTGCGACTCGGCGTGCTCGCGATGCCACTCGCGCTCGCGGCCGCGCTCGCGTGCTTCCTCGCGGTCACGTGAGCGCGGCCGGCGATTGACTTGGATTCATTAGCCCTCTACATTTTAGCGGCCTAATCACCGAGCCCCGGAACCCCCTTTTCGTACCGCGCCGATGTGGATCGTTAGAGTCGCGCTGCACCGGCCGTATACGTTCATCGTGCTCGCCCTGCTGATCGTGCTGCTGGGCGTGTACTCGTACCTGCGGACCCCGATCGACATCTTCCCCGACATCGATCTACCGGTCGCCGCGGTGATCTGGCACTACAACGGACTGTCGCCGCGCGAGATCGCCGACCGGATCGTGCTGTTCTCGGAGCGCGTCGCCCAGACCGTCGTGAACGACGTCCAGCACACCGAGTCGCAGTCGGTCGACGGCGTGTCGGTCGTGAAGTACTTCTTCCAGCCCGGCGCGAACCGCGACCTGTCCTACGCGCAGATCGCCGCGGTCTCGCAGGCCCAGCTGTTCAACTCGCCCCCGGGGACCTCGCCACCGTTCATCCTGTCGTACAACGCCTCCAGCGTGCCGATCCTGCAGCTCGCGCTCTCCAGCAGCACGCTGTCGGAATCGCGGCTGTACGACCTCGCGAACAACGTGCTGCGCACCGACCTCGCGACCGTCGCCGGCGCCTCGATCCCGTTCCCCTACGGTGGCAAGCAGCGCGAGGTCAGCGTCGACCTGGATCCAGCCGCCCTGCGCGCGCGCGGCCTCACGCCGGCGGACGTGTCGGCCGCGATCGCCGCGCAGAACCTGATCCTCCCCGCGGGCACCGAGAAGATCGGCTCGCGCGAGTACTTCGTCGGGCTGAACGCGAGTCCGCGCCGCATCGATCAGCTGAACGACCTGCCGATCCGCGCGCGCAATGGGGCCGTGACCTATGTCCGCGACGTCGCGCACGTGCGCGACGGCTATTCGCCGCAGACCAACATCGTCCGGCTGAACGGCCGCCGTGCGGTGCTGATGAGCGTACTGAAGACCGGCAAGGCATCGACGATCGACATCATCGATGCGATCGACCGGAAGTTGCCGCAGATCCGCGCGTCGCTCCCGCGCACGCTCACGATCGAGCCGCTGAGCGATCAGTCGATCTTCGTGCGCGCGGCCGTGTCTGGCGTGATCCACGAGGCGGTGATCGCGGCCGCCCTGACCGGGCTGCTGATCCTGCTGTTCCTCGGCAGCTGGCGCAGCACGCTGATCATCACGATCTCCATTCCGCTGTCGATCCTCGCGTCGATCACCTGCCTCGCCGCACTCGGCCAGACGATCAACATCATGACGCTCGGCGGGCTCGCGCTCGCGGTCGGCATCCTGGTCGACGACGCGACGGTCACGATCGAGAACATCAACTGGCACCTCGAGAACGGCAAGGACGTCGAGACCGCGATCCTGGACGGCGCGCGCCAGATCGCGCTGCCGGCGCTCGTGTCGACGCTCGCGATCTGCATCGTGTTCCTGCCGATGTTCCTGCTGGCGGGGATCGCGAAGTACCTGTTCATCCCGCTCGCCGAGGCGGTCGTGTTCGCGATGCTCGCCTCGTACCTGCTGTCGCGCACGCTCGTGCCGACGCTCGCGAAATTCTGGCTGCGCGCGCACGTCCCGCACGCCGCCGCGACGCCGCGCCACGCGCTCGCCCGCGTGCAGCAGCGATTCGAACGCGGCTTCGAGCGCCTGCGGGACCAGTATCACGCGCTGCTCGGCGCGGCGCTGCATGCCGGCCCGCGCTTCGCGGCGGTATTCCTCGCCGCGATCGCGGCGACCGCGCTGCTCGCGTTCCCGCTCGGACCCCTGCCCGGCCTCGGCCAGGACTTCTTCCCGACCGTCGATGCCGGCCAGATCAAGCTGCACCTGCGCGCGCCGACCGGCACCCGGATCGAGGACACCGCGGCGCTGTGCGACGCGGTCGAGCGGACGATCCGCGAGGTGATCCCGCGCGGCCAGATCGCGAACATCGTCGACAACATCGGCTTGCCCTACAGCGGAATCAACCTCGCGTACAGCACCTCGGCGCCGATCGGTCCCGGCGACGCCGACGTGTTCGTGAACCTGCGGCCGGGGCACACGCCGGTCGCCCGGCTCGTGCGCAAGCTCCGGGCGGTACTCGACGCGCGCTATCCGTCCACGACGTTCTCGTTCCTGCCGGCGGACATGATCAGCCAGATCCTGAATTTCGGCGTGCCCTCGCCGATCGACGTCCGGATCGTCGGATTCGACGAGGCCGGCAACCGCGCGTTCGCGAACCGCCTGCTCGAGAAGCTGCGCACGGTACCCGGCGCGGTGGACCTGCGGATCCAGCAGCCGAACGACTACCCGCAGATCCAGGTGCACGTCGATCGCACCCGGGCGCAACTGCTCGGGCTCACCGAGCGCGACGTCGCGAACAACCTGCTGGTATCGCTCTCCGGCAGCTTCCAGACCACGCCGAGCTTCTGGATCGACCCGCGCACCGGCACCCAGTACCAGGTCGCGGTGCAGACGCCGCAATTCCGGATGCACTCGCTCGGCGACCTCGCGAACACGCCGGTCGGACCGCCGTCGCCGGGCGGCGGCCTGCCGCTGCTCGCCGACGTCGCGACGTTCCGGCGAACGATGGTGCCCGCGGTCGTCACCCATTACGACGCGAAGCCCTCGATCGACATCTTCGGCTCGGTCCAGGGCGCCGACCTCGGCTACGTCGCCGCTCACATCCGCCGGATCGTCGACGCCTCGCGCAAGGACCTGCCGCGCGGCTCGCAGGTGACCCTGACGGGCCAGGTCGCGACGATGCGGGCCTCGTTCGACGGGCTGATCCTCGGGCTGCTCGCCGCGATCGCGCTGGTCTACCTGTTGCTGGTCGTGAACTTCCAGTCGGTGCTCGACCCGTTCATCATCATCACCGCGCTCCCGGCCGCGCTCGCCGGCATCGTCTGGATGCTGTTCCTGACCGACACCACGGTCACGGTGCCGGTGCTGACCGGCGCGATCATGGCGATGGGCGTCGCCACCGCGAACAGCGTGCTCGTCGTGAGCTTCGCACGCGAGCGCATGAACGCCGGCGACGACGCGTTCGAGGCGGCGATCGCGGCGGGCGTCACCCGCTTGCGCCCGGTGCTGATGACCGCGCTCGCGATGATCGTCGGCATGGTGCCGATGGCGCTCGGGCTCGGCGCGGGCGGCGAGCAAAACGCGCCGCTCGGCCGGGCGGTGATCGGCGGCCTCGCGTTCGCGACCGTCGCGACGCTGTTCTTCGTCCCGACCGTTTTCACGATCGTCCACGGCCGCTCGCGCGCGGCCGGGGCCGTTCTCGCGGAGACCCTCGATGCCTGACCTCTCGCGAACCGCACCCGACCCGGCGCTGCGCCGGCGGATCCGCCGGATCTCGTTCATCACCCTCGCGGTCGCGGTGCTGCTCGCCGCCTGGGGGACCTACACGCGGGTCGCTGCCCACGCGGCGCTCGCCCGGCGCGCGGCGACCGCGAACGTGATCGACGTGACCGTCGTCCGTCCGACCCGCGGTCGCACCGGCGAGGACATCGTGCTGCCGGGCAGCGTGTCGGCCTACGCGCAGGCCGCGGTGTTCGCTCGAACGAGCGGCTACCTGCAGGCCTGGTTCGCCGACATCGGCGCGCACGTGAGCAAGGGACAGCGGCTTGCGACGATCGCGGCGCCGGAGATCGACCAGGAGCTCGCGCAGGCGGTCGCCGATCTCGCGAACGCACGCGCGAACGAACGGATCGCGCGGATCACCAGTGCGCGCTGGCAGAAGCTCCTCGCGATCGATGCGGTGTCACGCCAGGATGCCGAGGACAAGGCGAGCGCGGCCGACCAGGCGCAGGCCGCGGTCGAGTCCGCGGTCGCGAACGTCGCGCGGCTGCGCGAGCTCGCGTCGTTCGAGCACGTGGTCGCGCCGTTCGACGGGGTCGTGACCGCGCGCAACACCGACGTCGGCGCACTGATCAACGCCGGACAGGTGCCGGGGAGCGAGCTGTTCGACGTCGCCGACACGCACGCGTTGCGCATCTACGTCGACGTGCCGGAGGCATACGCCGGCGATGCGCACGTCGGCACCCCGGCGCGGCTCGCGTTCGCCGAATTCCCCGGACGCACGCTCACCGCCCGTGTGGTGCGAACCGCCGGGGCGCTCGATCCGGTCACGCGGACCCTGCGGGTCGAGCTCCTGCTCCCGAACCCGACCGGCCGGATCCTGCCCGGTGCCTACGTCGAGGTCCACTTCGAGCTCAGCGCGGATCGCCGCGCGCTCGAGCTGCCGTCGAACACGGTGCTGTTCCGCTCGGCGGGACCTCAGGTCGCGACCGTCGGTCCCGGCGGGCGGATCGCGCTGAAGCGCATCGTCGAGGGTCGCGATTTCGGCACGACGATCGAGGTGCTGTCGGGCCTCGATCCGCGCGACCGCGTGATCGTCAACCCACCGGATTCGAGCTACGACGGCGAGCCGGTGCGAATCGTCCCGGTTCACCCGATCGTGCCGGTCGGGCACTGACGGGCGCGCGCGCCCGGGCGGCGTCGCGCCCGAGATTGCGCCGGATGATCGCATCCGCGAGCGCGTTCGCGCGCGCCAGATCGGTCGCGTAGACGTCGGTCACGCCGGTGAATCGGTCCGCGACGTCCGGCGCGAGCACCGGCCCGCCGCGCTTCGTCGTATCGACGGTCACGGTCGCCGACAGGCCGATGCGCAGCGGGTGCCGCGCGAGCTCCCGCCGATCGATCGAGACCCGCACCGGCACGCGCTGCACGATCTTGATCCAGTTCCCGGACGCGTTCTGTGGCGGGAGCAAGGCGAACGCGGCACCGGTGCCGGCGGCCATCCCGAGCACCCGGCCGTGGAACACCACCGAGGTGCCGTACAGGTCGCTCACGATCCTCGCCCGCTGCCCGATGCGCAGGTTCCGCAGCTGCACTTCCTTGAAATTCGCGTCGACCCAGAGCGCATTCAGCGGGATCACGGTCATCAGCGCTTCCCCCGGCTGCACGTGCTGGCCGAGCTGCACGCTGCGCTGCGCGACGTAGCCGCTCACCGGCGCGACGACGACGTCGCGCTGGGCCGCGATCCAGGCGTCGAGGTAGGTCGCGCGCGCCTCGAGAACCGCCGGGTTGTGCGCGACGTCGGTGCCGTCGACGAGCGCATGCGCCGCGCTCGATCGACGCTGTGCCTCGATCACCGACTGCCGGGCAATCCGCACGGCGTCCTCGGCATGACGCAGGTCCTCGCGCGCGACCGCCTCGGCGGCGACCAGCGGCCGCCGGCGCGAAAGATCTCCGCGGGCGCGTGCGAGCTCGAGGCGGGCGGCAACCACGGCGGCGTCGAGCTGCGCCGCGGTCTGCCGCTCCTCGCGCACCCTGCGCACCGTGCGGGCAAGCGCGCTCGCGGCGCGGCTGAGGGTGGTCCGCGCATCGATCGGATCGAGCCGCACGAGCACCTGCCCGGCCTTCACGAGCTGCGTGTCATCGGCGAGCACCGCGATCACCGTGCCCGACACGCGCGCGGAGATCACGACCTTGTTGCCGTTCACGTAGGCGTCGTCGGTGTCCTCCCGGTGCGAGAGCACGAGGAACCAGTACAGCGCCCAGGCCGCGCCGGCGAGGAGGAACAGCAAGCCGATCGTCAGCAGGAGCTTGCGGCGCTTGCCGTTCGACGGGATTTCGGAGGGAGTCTCGGTGGTGGCGTTCATGGGTGCGATGTGGTTTGCGTGGTGGAGGCGTGCCGGCTCGGTGCCGCCGCGAAGCCGCCGCCGAGCGCGCGCTGCAACGCGACGTCGGCGGACAACGCGTCGCCGTCGATCTGCACGGCGGCATCGCGTTGCTCGAGAAGCGTGATCCGTGCCGCGAGCTCCGCGCGGCGGTCCTCGAGTCCCTGTCGAACGGTCGCGGCCGCGCTCGCCGCCAGCCGCTGAGCGGCAGCGACCGCCGCCGCGCGCTCGCGACGCTCGGCGCCG
>JAJXYU010000258.1 GCA_021780395.1 Pseudomonadota bacterium | reverse complement strand
CCGCCGGCCTCGCGACCCCCTCATGAAGGCGCTGGTCACCGGGGCGACCGGCTTCGTCGGCGCGGCGGTCGGACGCGCGCTCACGCAAGCCGGCTGGGACCTGCGCGCGCTGGTGCGCCGCGGCGCCGACCGGCGCAACCTGCGCGACTTTCCGGTCGAGCCGATCGAAGGCGATCTCGCGGACCCGCGCTCGCTGCGCACCGCGCTCGAGGGTTGCGACGCGCTGTTCCACGTCGCCGCGGATTACCGTCTCGGCGTGCGCGATCCGGCGCCGCTGTACGCGGTCAACGTCGAAGGCACGCGCAACGTGCTCGCCGCCGCACGCGACGCCGGGATCCGCCGCGTCGTGCACACCAGCAGCGTCGCGACGATCGGGATCCCGGACGACGGAACGCCGGGCGACGAGCGCACGCCGGTCTCGCTGGATGCGATGATCGGCCACTACAAGCGCTCGAAATATCTCGGCGAGCAGGTCGCGCTGCAGTTCGCGCGCGACGGGCTCGACGTCGTGATCGTGAACCCCTCGACCCCGGTCGGCCCGGGCGACGTCAAGCCGACGCCGACCGGCCGCATCGTGCTCGACGCGGCCTCGGGGCGGATCCCGGCGTACGTCGACACCGGCCTGAACGTCGTGCACGTCGACGACGTGGCCGCGGGCCACCTCGCGGCGTTCGAGCGCGGTCGTACCGGCGAGCGCTACATCCTCGGCGGCGAGAACCTGAGCCTGCGCGCAATCCTCGCCGAGGTCGCCGGGCTGGTCGGACGCCGCCCGCCCCGGGTCGAACTGCCGTACGCCGCGGTGTTGCCGATCGCGGTCGTCGCCGACGGGATCGGCCGCCTCACCGGCCGCCAGTTCACGATCTCGCTCGAAGGCGTGCGGATGGCGAGGAAGCGGATGTATTTCTCGAGCGCGAAGGCGGAGCGCGAACTCGGCTACCGCGCGCGCCCGCCGGCGGAGGCGTTCCGCGACGCGGTACGCTGGTTCGACGCGCAAGGCATGCTGCGCATCGGGTCGGGCCGCCGCGTTACTTAAGTCTCGCGGCGCGGCGCGCAACCGCCGCGCCCGACGATCCATTGCCAGGCGACCAGCGCCGGCACGCCGAACAGGATCTCGCGCATCCGTTTCGCGAGCGACAGCGCCAGCGCGACGTCAGGCGCGATGCCGAGCACGTGCCCCAGACCGACCAGGCTCGCTTCCTGTACGCCGATGCCGGCCGGCACCAGAAAGACGAAGTTGCGCACCGCCTGGGTCAGGCTCTCGAGCGCGACCGCCTCGACGACGCCGATCGGATGCCCGATCCAGCGCAGCGCGAGCCAGGTCTCGGCCGTCCCGGACAGCGCACCCGCGAATTGCCACGCGATCGAGCGCAGCAGCCGTCCATGCGCGCGGCAGGACGCGCGGATCGCGGCGTCGATCCCGGCCGCGCCCGCACCGAAGCTGGCGGGCGCCTTGCCGCCGGTGACCGCGTTCATGCTGCCGATCAGTCGCACGCCGAGCCGCCGGAGCCAGTCGAACACCGAGCCGTAACGCATCAGCACGACGAGCAGCACGATCACCGGCAGGCTCGCGGCGAGCAGGATCGCGAGATCCTCGGTCAACGCGACCTCGCCCGTCAGTTCGAGGATGCAGGTCACCCCGAGCGCGACCAGCAGGTACTGGCTGATCAGGGTCATCAGCACCTCGACGACGACGCTCGCTGCCGCCACCGGCAGCTCGACGCCGGCCCGCGCGAGCAGTCCGACCCCGACCATCTCGCCGCCGACGTTCGCGACGGGGAGCAAGCGGTTGATCGCATCGCGGATGCACGCAATCCCGAACAGCGTCCGCAGCCGCGTCGGCACCGGCAACAGGGCCTGCCAGCCGGTCGCGTCGAGCAGGATCGGCACCGCGCGCAGCGGCACGAGCCACAGCAGCCACCAGCTGGCCCGGGACAGCAGATCGAAGATCTGTGCGGCGCCGCTGCGCAGGATCAGCGCGATCGCGATCGCAAGACCCACGACGAACGCGACCCGTACCGCGAGCTTCATCGGGGCGCACGCCCCGCGGCGAGATCGCCGTATCCGCCGAGCCGTGCGCCGGCGGCCTGGATCGCCGCGCGCACGCGCGGGCTGCGCAGCGCGGCGAGCTCGTCCGCGTGCCGGTAGTCGCGCATCGTCGGCACGATCGGCTCCTCGGTCGCCGCCGGGTGCGCGTACACCTCGGTGATGCCGTCCGGCAACCGGGCAAGGATCTCGAGCCAGGCCACCTCGTCCATCCGGCCACTGCGCGCGATCCCGAACACCCGATCGGCGTACGCGATGCCGGCGCGCCGCAACCGCCACTTCATCGCCGCGAGCCAGGGCGCGAGCAGGCCCGCGCCGACCGCACCGGTGAAGCGGGCCCCGGGGCTCGTCGCAAACCACGCCGGTTCGTCCGGGACCCGGACCGCCCGCAGGCCGTAGTCGGCGCCGACCGCGATCAGGGTCGCGAGCAGGGTCGGGTGCAGGTGGAAGTGCTTGTGGGCATCGACGTGATCGAGCCGCAAGCCGGTCGCACGATAAGCGTCGAACTGCGCCCGCACCTCCCGCTCGATCTGCCGGCGTGCCGACGGCGACGCGAAATAGCGAAAGCCCCGGGCGACCATGTGCGCGTCGAAGTGGCCCCCGGCGTCGACGAGCGCGGGGATCGATGCCGGCGGCAGGATCGCGGGTCCGTCCGCGAGCACGAGGTGCAGGCCGACCCGCAGGTCGGGCAGCCGGTGCGCGCGCCGCACCGCGTCCGCGGCGGCCGGTGCCGCGACCATCAGGCTCGCCGCGGTGAGCACGCCGTCGCGATGCGCGGACTCGACCGCGTCGTTGACCGTCTCGTGCAGACCGAAGTCGTCCGCGGTGACGATCAGGAGCTTACGCATGCCTCGAGCGTCGCGGGGATGCCGCGCACGACGGCCGCCGCCGCAACCGCGATAACCCCGCCGACCGTGCCGTCAGGCCGCGCGCGCACGCAGGAAGCGGTAGAACTCGACGCCCTCGCGCAGTCGTCGCTTGGTCATGGTCCAGCTCGTCAACATCTCGCCGGTCAACTCGGCGATCTTGCGCGGCCGGAAGTAGAACTTCTTGTAGAACGTCTCGACCGCTTGGTGGATCTGCGTCGCGTCGAGGTTCGGATAGGAGATCGGCGCGAGCTGCACGCCCTCGCTGTTCACGAGGTTCAAGCCGTCGTTCTCCTTGAGCCAGCCGTTCGCGACCGCCTGGGCGTACAGCTCGGTCCCGGGGTACGGCGCCGCGAGCGAAACCTGGATCGTGTGCGGATTGATGTCGACCGCGTAGTCGATCGTCTCGCGGATCGTCTCCGGGGTCTCTCCGGGCAGGCCCAGGATGAAGGTACCGTGGATCGTGATGCCGAGCTTGCGGCAATCGCGGGTGAAGCGCCGCGCGATGTCGGTTCGCAGGCCCTTGCGGATGTTGTGCAGGATCTGGTCGTTGCCGGACTCGTACCCGACGAGCAGCAGCCGCAGACCGTTGTCGCGCAGCACCCGCAACGTCTCGTACGGCACGTTCGCCTTCGCGTTGCACGACCAGGTGACGCCGAGCTTGCCCAGTCCGCGCGCGATCTCCTCCGCGCGCGGGCGGAAATCGGTGAACGTGTCGTCGTCGAAGAAGATCTCCTTGACCTCGGGCATGTTCTCCTTGATCCAGCGCACCTCGTCGACGACGTTCTGCGGACTGCGCACGCGGTACTTGTGGCCGCCGACGGTCTGCGGCCACAGGCAGAACGTGCACTTCGAGCGGCAGCCCCGTCCGGTGTAGATCGACACGTACGGATGCTGCAGGTAACCGATGAAATAGTTCGGGATCGTGAGGTCGCGCCGGTACACCGGTGACACCCACGGCAGCTCGTCCATGTCCGCGATCATCGGCCGCGGCGCGTTGTGTCGCGGGGTCCCGTCCGCGTCGCGATAAGACAGGCCGAGCACCTCGGCGAGCGGACGGCCCTCCGCGACCTCCTTGCAGGTATAGTCGAACTCCTCGCGCGCGACGAAGTCGATCGCCGGCGACGCGGCGAGTGAACCCGCCGGGTCGACCGCGACCTTCGCACCGACCATGCCGATCACGAGCCGGGGGTTGCGCGCCTTCAGCAGCTCCGCGACGTGCGCGTCCTTCGGGAACGACGGCGTGCTCGTGTGCATGATCACGAGGTCGTATTGATCGGCGAGCGGCAGCACCGCCTCCATGCTCAAGCCGTCGGCCGGCGCGTCGAGCAGACGGCTCCCCGGCACCATCGCGGCCGGCTGCGCAAGCCAGGTCGGATACCAGAACGAACGCACCTCGCGCTTCGCCTGGTAACGCGCTCCGGCGCCGCCGTCGAAACCGTCGAATGACGGGGGATGCAGGAACAATGTTCTCATCGCGTCGAGTCCTCATATCGCTGGAACGCGCCATCGCCGGCGAGGCGGTATCGGTCGCCGTGCCAGCGCACGCTGCGCGTGACGAATCCCCAGCACCAAAGGGCAAGGCTCAGCGAGTCGCCGAGCGGGAGCGCGAGCCAGTCCCACCAGGGCGCCCCGCGCCCGCGCACCTCGTAATGTAGCACGAGACGGGCCAGCGCCGCGATCCCGAGCGCGACCGCCGCGGGCGGTCCGCCGCCGGCGAGCACCGCGCCGATCGCGGCCACCGGCACCCCGAACGTGACCAGGGAGGCCGCATAACCCGCCGGCCGCACCGCACGAATCGTCCGCAACCAGCGCAGCAGGTGCCGCAGCGAGTCGCGCAGCGAGCGCTCCTCCACGACCGTCTCGACCTCGACCGCGGCAAGCACCGTGCGCAACCCGCGCCGCCGGGTCTCCTCGCCGAGCGCATAGTCGTCGGCGAGCTGGTCCGCGATCGCCTCGAACCCGCCGATCGCCTCGAGGGCATCGCGGCGCAGCGCGATCGTCGCGCCGAACGCGAATTCCCGCGAGCCGAACGCGGCCGCGACCCGCACCGACGGATAGAACCAATCGTTCACGAACGTCGCCGCGAGCCACGACGCGAGACCCGGTTGAGCGACCGCCCGATAAGCGGTCGTGACCACGCCGACCCCGGGTTCGAGCAGCGGCGCGACCACGGCGTCGAGATACCGGGGTCCCACCCGGATGTCGCTGTCCGCGAGCACGAGATGATCGTGGGTCGCCGCGCCGAGCATGTTGATCAGGTTGGAGACCTTGCGATTCGCGCCATGCTGTCGCCGATCCGCGACGATGCGCAGCGGCAAGGCCGGGAATTCGCGCACCAGACGTTCGGCGACCGCGAGCGCTGGATCGGCCGGATCCTGCACGCCGAACACGATCTCGTACCGCGGATATGCCTGCGCGCAGAACGATCGCAGGCAGTCGTAGGTGCCCGCCTCGACCCCGCACAGCGGCTTCAACACGGATACCGCGGGCCGGTGCGCGGGTGGCGCAGCGACCGCGGCGGCCGCGGCGGCGCCACGACGGACCACCCACAGCGCGATACCAAGGTACGCGGCCGGGGCGACGGCGAGCGCGACCCCGAGCATGCGCAGCGCCTGGAACACGTCGGGACTCATCGGGTCCGGCTGCCGCGATCTGACATCTTCGCAATCATCCTCTCGGTCGGTGCGCGATTTGGCTAGAATACCGGCATGGGCATTCCACTGCTTCAGGTTTACCGGGTCGCCCGCTATCTCGCCGCGCGCAAGCTCCGTGGCGACAAGCGCTACCCGCTGGTGTTGATGCTGGAACCGCTGTTCCAGTGCAATCTCGCCTGCTCCGGCTGCGGCAAGATCGACTATCCGAAGGAGATCCTGCAAAAACGCGTCAGCGTCGAGGACGCGCTGCACGCGGTCGACGAGTGCGGCGCGCCGATCGTCTCCATTCCGGGCGGCGAACCCCTGATCCACAAGGAAATGCCGCAGATCGTCGCGGGCATCGTCGCCCGCAAGAAATTCGTGTACCTGTGCACGAACGCGATCCTGCTGTCCAAACACATCGACGAGTACCGGCCGTCGCCGTACCTCACCTTCTCGATCCACCTCGACGGCAACCGGCAGCGTCACGACGAATCGGTCTGCCAGGAAGGGGTCTTCGACAAGGCGGTCGCCGCGATCCGGCTCGCGCGGGAGAAGGGATTCCGGGTCACGATCAACTGCACGTTGTTCAACGGAGAGAGCCCGGACGACGTGGCGGATTTCTTCGACACCGCGATGGAACTCGGCATCGAAGGCATCACGGTATCGCCCGGTTACAGCTACCATCATGCGCCGCGGCAGGACGTGTTCCTCGGTCGCCACGCGAGCAAGCAACTGTTTCGCGAGATCTTTCGCCGCCGCGGCCGGGCGCGCCGGCGCTGGGTGTTCAATCACTCGGCGTTGTTCCTGGATTTCCTGGCCGGCAATCAGCGCTATCAGTGCACGCCGTGGAGCAACCCGACGTACAACGTGTTCGGCTGGCAGCGGCCCTGCTACCTGCTGACCGACGAGGGCTATGCGCCGAGCTACCGGTCGCTGATCGAGGAGACCGATTG
>JAJXYU010000370.1 GCA_021780395.1 Pseudomonadota bacterium | reverse complement strand
GGCCGCGACCACCGCCGTCGCGGTCGCGGCCGAGGTCGGCCCCACGCGGGCGCGCGGCCGGGGCACGGTGCGTTGGCTCGCGACCGACGGCGCGGCGCGCTTCGCCCGGATCGGCAGCCGCTTCTTCGGTGCCGAAATCGGCGTGGACGAGGTCGAGATCGTCGACCTGTGAGCGTGGCGCCGGCGCAGCCTCAGGCGGTCGATGCGTCGAGCGCGTAGGGCAGCGGCAGGATCTCGGCCGGGACCGGCGGTCCGGCCACGGCGTCCACCTCGGCGTTCGCGGCGTCGGTGGGTTCCGGCGGCGCGATCGGCAGGACCGCGAGCCCTTCGCAGTCCTGTCCTTCGTCGTCCGGCCCGACCGGCTGCAACTCGGTCAGGCGCCCGACGCGGCCGTCCGGCAGGCGCACGTTCGCGCCGAGCGGCGCGCCGACGCGGGTCCGCACGCGCCACAAGCGCCGTTTGATCCGGCCGAGGTGCTGGGTGCGCGCGACGATCTCCTGACCGGTGTAGCAGCCCTTCTGGAAGCTGATCGCGCCCATGAGGTCGAGGTTCAGCATCTGCGGGATGAACGCTTCGCGGGTCGCCGCGTAGATCTGCGCGAGTCCCGCGCGCACGTCCGCGAGCCGCCACTCATGCTCGCGGCGCGCCGCGTCCTGCGGATCGCCGGCGAGTCGGCGGGCCGCGAGTTCCGCCGGCGGCGCGATGACCCAGAACCGTCGCGGATCGCCCTGCACCCGGCCGACGGTGACGAGCCCCGTGTGCCGAACGCCGTCCGGCAAGTCCGGGAGCTCGAGACCGGCGGCCGCGAGCGCCACCGGGTCGGTCGCGCCGGCGACCGCGAGCGCGTCCCCGACCGCCTCGATCCTGAGCTTCGCGCGCAACACGAACCGGCGCAGCCGCTCCGCGGTCGGCTCGAGGATCTCGCGCGGCAGGATCGCGAGCGCGCCGTCCTGCGCGGGCACGAGCTGCAGGATCGCGAGCACGCGTCCCTGCGGACTCGCGACCGCGGCGAGCAGGGCATGACCGGCGGCGAGCCGCCGGGCGTCGTTCGTGATCTGTCCTTGCAGGAACGCGATCGCGTCGGCGCCGGCGAAGCGCAGCAGCGCGAGGTGCGGCAGCGATCCTGAATGCGACGACATGAGTCGCATTGATCGGCTTTTGCAATTGATTGTCAACTCCGATGCGTGCGCCCGCGATCGACATGGGATTCGGAGGCGGTTTTCTGGCAAAATTAAGCGGTGACTGCCAATGACGAAGCATCGCGCGGCGTCGGCGAGGCGCGGCGCGCGACCGACAGCGAAGCCCTCCTCGCGCCGGACGCGCCGGGCGTGCCGCGACCGCGCGAGCTCGGTGGTCGCGATGGTCCGGAGCCGACGCGGTTCGGTGACTGGGAACTGCGCGGCCGGTGCATCGACTTCTGAGGGCCGCCGCGCCACGCCCCGCCGCCGCCCGACCCGAGGAGCCTCACGATCATGCCGCCACGTCCACGACCCTTGTCGCCGCACCTGCAGATCTACCGCTGGCAGATCAGCAACACGCTGTCGATCCTGCACCGGGCGACCGGCGCCGGGCTCTCGCTCGGCCTGCTGGTGCTGGTCGGCTGGCTGATCGCGGCCGCGTCGGGACCGCAGGCCTACGCGCATTTCGCGGCGCTCGTCGACGGCCCCGCGGGCTTCGTCGTGCTCGCCGCGTTCGGCTTCGCGTTCTTCTACCATCTGCTGAACGGCGTGCGCCACCTCGCGTGGGACATCGGCCGCGGCTTCGGCGCGCGCGAGCGGCACGCGAGCGGCTGGCTGGTGGTCATCGGCGCGTGCGCGCTGACCGCGCTCGCGATCGCGTTCGCGTTGCACCTCGGAGGATCGACGAATGGATGAGCGGGTCTCGACCAGGATGCGCAGCCCCCTCGGCCGGGTCACCGGGCTGGGGAGCGCGAAGGACGGCACCGCGCACTGGTGGGCGCAGCGGCTCACCGCGGTCGCGCTCGTGCCGCTCGCCCTGTGGCTGGTGATCGCGGCGCTCGCCCAGCCGAACCTCGACTACGCGACGGTGCACGCGTGGCTCGCGCGGCCCCTCGATGCGTTCCTCGCGGCGCTCAGCGTCGCGGTGCTCGCTTACCATTCCTCGCTCGGCACGACGGTGATCGTCGAGGACTACGTGCACGGGCGGGCGGCGAAGTTCGTCACGCTGGTCACGCTGCGCCTCGCGCACGCGCTGGTCGGCGCCGCCGGCGTGTTCGCACTGTTGCGGCTCTCGATGGGAACCCTCGGATCATGAAGGACTACCAGTTCACCGATCACCGCTACGACGTGGTCGTCGTCGGCGCCGGCGGCGCCGGCCTGCGCGCGACCTTCGGCCTCGCGCAGGCGGGCCTGTCGACCGCGTGTCTCACCAAGGTGTTCCCGACCCGCAGCCACACGGTCGCGGCGCAGGGCGGCATCTCCGCCGCGCTCGGCAACATGGGCGAGGACGACTGGCGCTGGCACATGTACGACACCGTCAAGGGGTCGGACTGGCTCGGCGACCAGGATGCGATCGAGTTCATGTGCAAGGAGGCGCCGGCCGCGGTGATCGAGCTCGAGCACTACGGCGTGCCGTTCTCGCGGACCGAGGACGGGCTGATCTACCAGCGCCCGTTCGGCGGGATGACGACGCGCTACGGCAAGGGCGTCGCGCAGCGCACCTGCGCCGCCGCGGACCGCACCGGCCACGCGATGCTGCACACGCTCTACCAGCAGTCGCTGAAGCACTCGGCGACGTTCTTCGTCGAGTTCTTCGCGCTCGACCTGATCATGGAGGACGGCGAGTGCCGCGGCGTGCTCGCGCTCGACATGGCCGAGGGCACCCTGCACCGCTTCCTCGCGCAGCGCGTGATCCTCGCGACCGGCGGCTACGGGCGCGCGTGGTTCTCGTGCACCTCGGCGCACACCTGCACCGGCGACGGCGGCGGGATGGTGCTGCGCGCGGGACTGCCGCTGCAGGACATGGAGTTCGTGCAGTTCCACCCGACCGGGATCTACGGCGCGGGCTGCCTGATCACCGAGGGCTCGCGCGGCGAGGGCGGCTATCTCACCAACGCCGCGGGCGAACGCTTCATGGAGCGCTACGCACCGAACGCGAAGGACCTCGCGTCGCGCGACGTCGTCAGCCGCTCGATGACGATCGAGATCCGCGAGGGGCGGGGCGTCGGCCCGCTGAAGGACCACATCCACCTGCACCTCGAGCACCTCGGCCCCGAGGTGATCCAGGAGCGCCTGCCGGGCATCGCCGAGACCGCGCGGATCTTCGCCGGCGTCGACGTGAACAAGGAGCCGATCCCGGTGCTGCCGACCGCGCACTACAACATGGGCGGGATCCCATGCACCGTCGACGGCGAGGTCGTGCGCCTCGCCCGCGGCGGCGGCGAGGAAGTGGTGCCGGGGCTGATGGCGGTTGGCGAGGCGGCCTGCGTGTCCGTGCACGGCGCCAACCGGCTCGGTTCGAACTCGCTCCTCGACCTGGTCGTGTTCGGCCGCGCCGCCGCGAAGCGCTGCATGAGCGTGTTGAAGCCGAACGCCCCTCACCGGCCACCGCGCGCCGATTCGACCGACGCGGCGATCGCGCGGCTCGACCGGCTGCGCAACGCGGAGGGCCCGCGGCCGACCGCGTCGATCCGGCTCGCGATGCAGAAGACGATGCAACGGGACGCGGCGGTGTTCCGCACCGGTGCGACGCTCGAGGAGGGCAAGCGCCATCTCGCCGAGGTGTTCGAGTCGTTCGCCGAGGTCAAGGTGAGCGACCGGTCGTTGATCTGGAACTCCGATCTCATCGAGACGCTCGAGCTCGACAACCTGCTCGGCCAGGCCGTCGCGACGATGCACTCGGCGGCGAACCGGACCGAGAGCCGCGGCGCGCATGCGCGCGAGGACTTCCCGGCGCGCGACGACGAACACTGGCTCAAGCACACGCTGTGCTGGGTCGACGCGCAGGGCGGCACGCGGATCGACTACCGCGCGGTGCACCTGAACACGCTGACCGACGAGGTCGAGCCGATCCCGCCGAAGGCGCGGACGTATTGAGGAGACGGATCGATGGCCGAGTTCAAGCTGCCCGCGAATTCCAAGGTGAACCAGCAGGGGCGGGTCTTCAAGGCGCCGGAGGGCGCGAAGCGCGTCCGGCGGTTCCGGATCTACCGGTACGACCCGGATTCCGGCGCGAACCCGCGGATCGACACCTACGAGCTCGACATGGATTCCTGCGGTCCGATGGTGCTCGACGCGCTGATCAAGATAAAGAACGAGGTCGACCCGACGCTGACGTTCCGCCGCTCCTGCCGCGAGGGGATCTGCGGGTCCTGCGCGATGAACATCGACGGCCACAACGGGCTCGCGTGCATCAGCGCCTGCGACGACATCGACGGCGACGTGCGCCTCTCGCCGCTCCCGCACCAGCCGGTCGTGAAGGACCTGGTGCCGGATCTCACCGATTTCTACGCGCAGTACGCCTCGATCAAACCGTGGCTGCAGACGCGCACGCCGGCGCCGCCCGATCGGGAGCGGCTGCAGTCGAAGGAGGAGCAGCACCAGGTCGACCGGCCGTCGGCATGCATCCTGTGCGCGTGCTGCTCGACCAGTTGCCCGAGCTACTGGTGGAACAGCGACCGGTACCTGGGTCCGGCGGCGCTGCTCGCCGCATACCGTTGGATCGTCGACAGCCGCGACGAGGCGACCGGGGAGCGTCTCGACGAGCTCGAGGATCCGTTCCGGCTGTATCGCTGCCACACCATCATGAACTGCACGGAAGCCTGTCCGAAGGATCTGAACCCCGCGCAGGCGATCGGCGAGCTCAAGCAGATGCTGGTCCGCCGGCGTTACTGACGGACGCGGTCCGATGAGCGCGATCGACCCGCGCGAGCTCGGTCGCTTGCGCTGGCGTTGCCGGCGCGGCACGCGCGAGATCGACGAGCTGCTGCGCGGCTACCTCGACGGAGAGTTCGAGTCGGCCCCACCGGCGGAGCAGGCGGCGTTCCGGCGCCTGCTCGACGCGCCGGACGAGGCGATCCTCGCCTACTGCCTCGGCGGGGTGCGGCCGGCCGCGGCCGATCTCGCGGCGCTCGTCGACCGGATGCTCGCGACCGCGGCCGCGCGGGTCGCCGCGTCGGCCGGCGGGCCCCGTTCGGGGCCCAATTCAGCCGGATCCGGCTGATAGAATCCCCGGAACATGCGCAGGATCACAAATCGAACGGCGCCCGAGGACCGATTGCCAAGAAGTGCGAACTTTCGTCGGGAGCGTCGGTCTATTGCGACAGGCTGGCGTATCCGCCCGCCGGTTCGGGGTCGGGAATGACGGTCGAAGCGAGCGACCTCGAGCTGGTCCGGCGGGTGCAGCGCGGTGAACGGGCGGCGTTCGATCTGCTGGTGCTGCGGTACCAGCACAAGGTGCTGAAGCTGATCATGCGTTACATGCACGATACCTCCGAGGCCGAGGACGTTGCGCAGGAGGCCTTCGTGAAGGCCTATCGGGCGCTGCCCTCGTTCCGCGGCGACAGTGCGTTCTACACCTGGCTGTACCGGATCGCGATCAACACCGCGAAGAACGCGCTGGTCGCCTCGAAACGCCGGCCGATGGATTACGACCTCGACCTGCAGGACCCGGAACAGTACGACCTGCACGCGCGTCTCGCCGAGTCCGAGACGCCCGAAGCGCTGCTGCTCACCGACGAGATCCGCGACACGGTGAACAAGGCGATCGAGAACCTGCCCGAGGACCTGCGCACCGCGATCGTGCTGCGCGAGCTCGAGGGGCTGAGTTACGAGGACATTGCGCAGACGATGGACTGCCCGGTCGGTACCGTGCGGTCCCGGATCTTCCGGGCCCGCGAAGCGATCGACAAGAAACTGCGCCCCATATTCGATGCCGGCCTGGGCCGCCCCGAGGAGCCATGAGCGAACCGATCCGTGAACAGATTTCGGCGTTTCTCGACGGCGAGCTGCCGTCGGCGGAAACGGACTTGTTGTTGAAACGCCTCACGCGCGACGCGGAGCTGCGCGCGTACTTCGGACGCTGCGCGCTGATCGGCGAGGCCTGCCGCGGCGCCGGCGTCACGCGCCCGATGTCGCGCGGTGTCGCCGCGCGGGTGCAGATCGCGATCGAGGCGGAGGCGCCGCACACCGGCGGGGTGCGCGTGCGCCGGCCGATGACGGCGCGGCTGTGGCGGCATGCGGCGAGCGGCGCGATCGCGGCCGGAGTCGCGGTGATCGCGGTATTTGCGCTGCAGCAGCGGGCCGACACGCCGACCCTGACCGCGGCGACGGTCGCGGGCGCGTCCGCGGCGCCGATCGCGGGTGCCGCCGGACCGCGCGCGCAGAGCGCCGCGACGTTCGCGACCCAATCCGGCTCCGCCGCGCTGTCCTACACGGTGCCGACGGATCTGACCGAGACGCCGGCGGCGCTGCCGCCCGCGCGGCTCACGAACTACGTGTTCGCGCACAGTGAATACACCTCGTTCCTCGGCCAGCGCGGTCTGCTG
>JAJXYU010000190.1 GCA_021780395.1 Pseudomonadota bacterium | reverse complement strand
GGTTGCGGTCACGGACCTCGTCGAGATCGCGAACGAGAAGGGCACCTGGCTCGGCTATCGGGGAATCGAGCCCGGCGCAGCGACCATCGACCGCCTCGGGGCGATCGCCGAACGGGCGGTTGCCGCGATTCCCGCGCCGCGGCGGATGCGCTGGGGCGCCGGTGAGGTCGAGTTCGTCCGTCCGGTCCACCGGGTCGTGATGCTGTTCGGCGACGAGGTCGTGCCGTGCACGATCCTCGGCCTGCCCGCCGGCCGCGAGACCGAAGGTCATCGTTTCCACGCGCCGCGACCGATCCGCCTGCGTTCGCCCCGCCGTTACTCCGGGAGCTTGCGCCGCGCGAAGGTGCTCGCGGACTTCGAGGAGCGCCGGCAGCGCATTCGCGCGGAGGTCACGACCGCGGCCGAGCGGACCGGGGGCCGCGCGCTGATCGACGCCGCCTTGCTCGACGAGGTCACCGCGCTCGTCGAATGGCCGGTCGCGGTGGTCGGACGATTCGAGGAACGCTACCGGCGCCTGCCGCGCGAGGTGATCGTCGCGACCGTCCAGGACCATCAGCGCTATTTTCCGATCGAGACACCGGACGGCGAGTTGAGCGCGAGCTTCGTCACGGTCGCGAATCTCGCCAGCCGCGATCCGGAGCGGGTTCGCGAGGGCAACGAACGGGTCGTTCGTCCCCGGCTCGCGGACGCGGAATTCTTCTGGAACCAGGACCGCAAGCGAGGCCTCGCGACCTGCGCGGCGCGCCTCGGCGAGGTCACGTTCCAGGGCAAGCTCGGCAGCTACGCGGACAAGACCGCGCGCGTGCGCACCCTCGCGATCGAGATCGAGCACGCGACCGGCGGCGGTGCAACCACGGTCGAGCGGGCCGCGACGCTCGCGAAAGCGGACCTGATGACTGCGATGGTCGGCGAGTTTCCGGAGCTGCAGGGCACGATGGGGCGCTACTACGCACTCGACGCCGGAGAGGAGCGGGCGGTCGCGGACGCGATCGAGGAACAGTACCGCCCACGGTTCGCGGGCGATGCGCTGCCGCGCACCGATGCGGGGCGCGCGCTCGCGCTCGCCGACAAGATCGACACGCTCGCCGGGATCTTCGCGATCGGCGAGAAGCCGACCGGCGCGAAGGACCCGTTCGGATTGCGACGCGCGGCGCTCGGCGTGCTGCGGATCGTGCTCGAGACGCCGCTCGACCTCGACCTCACGGCGCTCATCGAGCACGCGGTCGCGGCCCAGCCGGTGGTGCGGGCCGGGACGGTCGCCGAGGTGCTCGCGTTCATCACCGATCGGCTCCGCGGCGTGCTCGCGGAGCGCGTCGCCGGCGCGACCAGCGATGCGATCGAGGCGGTGCTCGCGGTTGCACCGCGCTCCCCGCTCGACGCCGAGGCCCGGCTGGTGGCGCTGCAGGGATTCCTGGCGAGCGCGGACGGCGCGGTCCTCGCCGCCGCGAACAAGCGGATCGCGAACCTGCTGCGCAAGGCGCCGGTCGCGACGGCCCGGCCCGTCGACCCGGCGGTGTTCGCCGAGCCCGCGGAGCATCGCCTGCACGAGCGCTACCGCGACGTCGCGCCGGACGTCGAACGCGCGCTGGCCGAGCGACGCTACGGGGACGCGCTCGGGGCGGCCCGCGCGCTGCGCGCGGACGTCGACGCGTTCTTCGATGCGGTGCTGGTGATGGACCCGGATCCGGCGCGCCGCGAGAATCGACTCGCGCTGTTGCGCGATCTGCACGCCCTGATCGGCGGCGTCGCGGATCTGTCGCGGCTGCCCGGCTGAGCGGCGCGCCCGATGCGCCAGCTGCGGTCGCTCCTGTTCACCGCGTACCTGATGCTGTCGGCGTGCGCGTTCGGGCTCGTGATGGCGGCGCTGTTCTTCCTGCCGCACCGGGTGCAGTTCGCGCTCGCGCGCACCTGGGCCCGCGGCGTGCTGTGGATGCTCGGCGCGCTGTGCGGACTGCGCTACGTCGTCGAGGGCGCCGAGCACCTGCCGGCCGGCAATCACGTCGCGATGAGCAATCACACCTCGGCGTGGGAGACGGTCGCGTTCTTCGTGCTCCTGCCGACGCAGGTCTGGGTGCTGAAACGCGAACTGCTGTGGATCCCGTTCGTCGGCTGGGGATTGCGGCTGCTGAAGCCGATCGCGATCGACCGCGGCGCGGGCCATCGGGCGGTGAGCCAGGTCGTCGAACAAGGCCAGGCGCGCCTCGATGACGGGCTGTGGATCGTGATCTTCCCGGAGGGCACCCGCGTGCTCCCCGGCCAGCAGCGCAAATACGGGGCCAGCGGCGCGATGCTCGCGATCGCCTCCGGGCGCAAGATCGTACCGATCGCGCACGATGCGGGCGAGTATTGGCCGAGGCGCGGCTTGCTGAAGAAGCCGGGGCTGATCCGGGTCGTGATCGGGCCGCCGATCGATCCGGCCGGCAAGGAGCCGCGCGCGTTGACCGAGGAGATCAGAGCGTCGATCGAATCCCAATCGGCTAAGATCGCGGCGGCGAAATAGGCGTCACCGCAGGATTCGGGGCGATCGTCACCGGCGGGAGGAGAAAGATGCAGGATCTGCGGCACGTCGCACTCGGGGCCCTCCTCGTCTGGATGCTGGTCGATTCGATCGCCGTGTTCCGGTGGAAGACCGCCGCCTCGGAGAACCGCGATCGCCGCTCGCTCGGGGTGCTGATGCTGCTGAGCCCGATCGTGATCTCTCTCGCGATCCATTGGGCGTTCGCGCCCGGGGCCCGCGCGCCGACGACGACCTGGCTGCCGTGGATCGGACTCGGCGTGATGGCGAGCGGCATCGCGCTGCGATTCCGCTCGATCGCCGCGCTCGGTGAATTCCACACGCCGAACGTCGCCATACGGGCGCAGCACCGCTTGATCGAGCGGGGACCGTATCGCTACGTCCGGCATCCGAGCTATCTCGGTGCGCTGATCGGCTTCGACGGCTTCGGACTCGCGCTCGGCGACTGGCGGAGCTTCGCGCTGTTGCTGCTCGTGATGCCGTTGCCGTACCTGTTCCGCATCCGCGAGGAGGAAGCGGTGCTCGCCGCCGCGTTCGGCGAGCCATACCGCGCGTACCAACGGCGCACGAAGCGCTTGATCCCGGGGATCTACTGAGTGCGCCGCGACACCAGCACCCAGCCCAGCGCGGCCGACGCGAGCGCGAGCCCGTAGCCCCCGGCGGCCGTCAGCGACAGCCCGGCCGCGAGGCCCGACGCGGCACCGTGGACGCGAGCGGCGGTCACCGCGACGGCGGTCGGCCCGAGTCCCGCACCGATCGCGACGTTCAGGAAGAAGCTGATCGCCATCGCGAGTCCGCGGGACTGCGCCGGGACGAGGTCGAGAATCGCCGAGAAGCCGGCGGCCGTGACGATCCCGGATAGCGCGAAGTACGACGGCACCGCAGCCATCACGACGGGAAACCGGGGCGAGGCGATCAGCGCGGCGATCGGCAGGATCCCGGTCGCCGCGAGGATGCACACGCCGAGCTTGCGCGACAGTCCGCCGCGCGCCGCCGCACGATCCGCGAGCCAGCCCCCGAGCAGCACGCCGACGCCGAAAGCGATCGTCAGGTACAGCCCGAGCTGCACACCGACCCGGGCCGCGTCGCGGTGGAACTCACGGATCAGCAGCGTCGGCGCCCAGGCGCCGACCGCGTTGTCGACCAGCGAGGCCGCTGCGACCACGACGTAGATCGGCGCGACGAGCCGCAGCCGACGGCGATCCACCGGACGGTCGCGCGGTCCGCCCACCGCACCCGCGCCCGCCGTGGACGCCGCCCCGCGCCGCGCCGGCTCCCGGATCACGAAGATCGCCGCGGTCCACAGGAGTCCTGGCACACCGATCAGGATCAGCACGAGCCGCCAGGCCGCGAGCGTGGCAAGCGGCGTCGAGGCGAACACCCCGGCCTCGACCGCCTGAAGCACGCCGCCGCCGATCAGGATGGAGGCGCCGATGCCGATCGCGATCCCGCTGAGGAACGCCCCGACCGCGGTACCGCGCCGTGACGGCGGAAAGTAGTCGCTGATCAGCGAGATCGCCGCTGGCGACAGCACCGCCTCGCCGAGTCCGACGAACACCCGGCTCGCAAAGAGCTCATCGAAATTCCGGGACAGGCCGCAGGCGATCGTGCCCAGGCTCCAGACGGCGATACCGGCAACGATCAGATTGCGTCTCGACACCCGATCGGCGAGCCAGCCGAGCGGCAGGCCCGCGACGCCGTAGACGACTGCGAACGCGGTGCCGAGCAGCAGGCTCATCCGGGTATCGCCGATCGAGAGGTCGCGGCGGATCGGATCGACGAGGAGACTGAGCACCTGGCGGTCGGTATAGGAGACGATCGCGGTGCCGATCAGGATCGCGACGACCGTCCACGCATACCCGCGCGACGGATAGCCGCTGTCGCTGCCTTCCGTTGCCGCTACGTCCACGCTAATCGCGCCCGGCTCCGGACACCGCCCCCAGCCGTTCGGCCACGACCGCGCGTCGCGTCAGAAGTGCGCGGACAGATCGAGCCCGTAGGTGCGGGGCTGATTCGTCGCGACCCGGTTCAGGATCGAGATGTTCGCGGACAGCGCACCCGTGTCGGACAGGTACGCCCGACGATTCGTCAGGTTGTCGATGAACAGCGTCGCGGCCCAGCGGCCGCTCTCGAGCCCGGCGCGCACACCGACGAGATCGTACGAGGGAAGCGTATTGCGAGTGAAGGTGATGTCCTGGACCGAGCCGTAGTAGCTATTGGTCGCGCGCGCGACGAACGCGAGCGCGCCGCGCCATGGCCGGCGGTACGAGAGGGTCGTGTTCGCGGTCCACTGCGGCACGTCGAGCAGGCGGTCGCCGGCGACGACGCCGGCGGCCGGCACCGTGGTCGAGTTGGTCGCGTGCGTGTAGCCGACGTTCTGCGAGATCAGCCAGTCCGCGGTCAGGTCGACCGCGAGCTCGAGCTCGGCGCCATAGGCCTTCGCCTTGCCCGCGTTGGTCGTGAACTTGTAGCCGCAACCCGGCGAGACCTGTTGCTGCACGTCGTTCCACAGCTCGTAGTAGACGTCGCTGTTCAGCGAGGCACGCCGGTCGAACAGCCGCGCCTTCTCACCGAGTTCGTAGCTCCAGACATTGTCCGGTCCGAACTGGGTCGGTGCCGGGGAGCACGGCGGCGGAATCGGCGAATTCGGCCCGCCCGGCCGGAATCCCTTCGCGATGTTCGCGTACACCGTGAGATTGCCGTTCGGAATGTACGCGAGGTTGACTTTCGGCGTGACGCCGGAGTTCGCGGCGAGGCCGTAGAGCGTCGCGCTGGTACCGTTCGCGGAGATGCCGCTGACGCTGGTCGCGGAATTGCTGTGATAGGTGAAGTAGCGCGCCCCGAGCGTCGCCTTCAGGTGGTCCGGCAGGCGATACGAGGCCTCGCCGAACAGCGCGTACTGATCGACGCCGAGCGCGCGATGATTGTCCGCGAGATTGTTGGTGCCGAAAAGCGCGGTGAAGCCGTCGTAGTACGAGTAGACGTGGGAGGTCGCGCGGAAGCTCGCGTAATAGCCGCCGACCAGCCACTGGAACGGCCCATTCCCGGTCGACGCGACGCGCAGCTCCTCGCTCACCTGCCGCGAGTAGTCGTCCTCGGAGATCGAGCCGGCGCCGAGACCACCGGCGGCCGTCGAGAACGGGAAGCTGGCCGGTGGCCCGAGAAAGCCGCCGATGTAGAACTGCATCGCCTCGGAGATGTCCTGGGTCTGAACCTGGCGGCGAGTCCAGTTCGCGGTCGCCGAGATCACCTGAAAGCCGTCGAAGTCGTACTTCAGATCGAGCGTGTACAGATTGAACACGTCCTGGAACGGCTCGGCCACGGAGAACGGCTGATAGTGCACCTCGTCGCCCGGCGGCACGTCGATCGTGTTCGGGCCGCCCTGCTTGATTCTCTGATAGAACACGCCGGCCTTGGCGCTGAAGCGATCGGTCGGCTGCAGCAGCAGCGTCGCACGACCGCCCTTCAGGGACTCCCAGTTCGAGTGCTTGAACTGCTGCACGATCGGTGCGGCGCGCACGTCGCCGCGCTGCGTGCTGTTGTTGACCTCCAGCGGGAACGGGCTCAGCACGTCGCGGGCGATCCACCCGGACACGTGCTTGTCGGTGGCGACGAGGCGCAGGGCCGCGCGCGAGCCGAGCGGGGCGTTGAGCATCCCGTTGAGCGTATGGTTGAAGCCGCCGCCTTCGGTGCCGGAGCCCATCAGCTCCGCGCTGGCCGCAAAGCGGCCCAGAACCGGCGGGTTGGTCACGAGCTTCACGGTCCCACCCATCGATCCGGCCCCGTACAGCGTGCCCTGCGGGCCGCGCAGCACCTCGATCCGGTTCAGGTCGTAGAGATCCGGATCGATCACGACCTTGCCGTTTTGCGCCATCGCCGGCGGCGTGAGCGCGGTCTCGTCCAGGTAGAACCCGACGGTCGGCGACTCGCCACCGGTCGAGGTGAGTCCGCGCATCTCGAATTCGGTCTGGCCCGGTCCCGCGGTCTTGAACGACAGACCCGGGACCTGCTGGGCGACGGCGAGCATGTTCGTCAGGCCCGCGGCCTGCAGCTCGGCGCCGCTCAACGCGGTGATGCTGATCGGCGTTTTCTGGACCGTCGAGCGACGCTTCTCCGCGGTGACCACGATCTGGCTGAGTTCGCCGGACGACGTGTCGATCGCCGCGGGTCCGCGCGCGGCCGGCCGCGCCGACGCGGCGCCGGCCAGCGACACGCCGGCGGCCGCCGCGAAGACCACGATCGTGCGAGCGAGCCTGGACGAAGCCGCGCGAGCGGCCAGTGCATCCCCGATCATCATCGCTTCTCCCGTTGCCCGCGGACGAGCGCGGCGTCCCGTTTTCTCCGATCGATTATCATTCAAGCGCGACGCGCCTGCATCCCCTCTTTGGGGGCGCTACTCGCGACGGACGGCGGGGCTCCCGTCCGGCAGCGTGTTCAGCGCATATTTCATGATCCGGCCATGCCGTCCGTCGCGATCGCGCTCGAGCTCGTACACGTCCCCCTGCGGGCCACGCCGCCGTTGCGTGACCGCCGTGAGCGCCGCGCGGTCCGCGTCGTCGAGGCACAGCGTCGCCGCGCGCTCGTGGGCCGGCAGGTGCGCGACACCGGTCGCGCCGACGATCGCCGCGGCCACCTGGTCGCGGTCGAGGATCGCGCGCGTCGCGACCGTCGCGATGTCGCTGCCCCGGCGCGCAGCGATTTGCGCCAGCACCGTCAGCAGATCCTGGAACAGCGGCCAGCCGCCGAAGTCCTCGATGATCAGCCGGTATTTCACCAGCGACCGGTTCGCGAGTTCGCCGCACGGCTCCGCCGCGCCGAGCCAGCGCTCGGACAGGAAGCCGCCGGCGACCGTCCCGTAGCACAGCAGCGCGATGCCCTGTTCGCGGCAGAACGCCACCAGCTGCCGCGCGGGCCGATCGTCGAGCAGCGAGTACTGCACCTGGTGCGCGGCGATCGGCACTCCCGCGGCGACGACCTCGGCGAGGTGCGCCGTGTCGAAGTTCGTCGCGCCGACGTGGGCGATCTTGCCGGCGCGGCGCAGCCGATCGAGCTCGAGCGCGACCTCGACGTGGCGCGGGACCGCGAAATCCCACCAATGGAACTGGACGAGATCGAGCCGTTCGACGCCGAGCCGCTCGAGCGAGCGGTCGACGATGCGCTCGACGTACCGGCGATCGACGGTGGCGAGGTCCGGCAGGTCCGGGACGAATTTCGTGTGGACCTGCACGCGGCGGGCGAGCCCGGGGTGTTCGCGGCGGAAGCGGCCGATCAGCGCCTCGACGCCGGTGTAGATATCGGCGCAATCGAACGTCGTGATGCCAGCCTCGACGAAGGCGGCCATATCCGCGACCGCGCGCGCCGGGTCGACCGTGCCGTGGCCACCGGCGAGGTGCCAGCCACCCTTGATGATCCGCGAGATCTCGTAGCCATCGCCGAACCGGTGGCGCGGCATCATCGCGAGGCCTGCGGGCCGCGGCGCCCGTCCGCGCGTACCGCCGTGACGTCCGCGCGGTGGAAGCGGCGCCGACCGGTTCGCGTGATCCGGAAGCGCGTCGGGCAGTTCGGATCCGGACAGGCGACCTCGGCATCGGTCGCCATCCAGTCGTTCGGGTCGATCGGACGTTGCTTCGCCGGCAGCAGCGGCAACAGCGCGGCGAGCGAATAGATCGAGAAGCCCTGGCCCGGTGGCAAGCGCAGCACCTCGCCGTGCAGCTCGAAATAATCGCCGGGACGCGCGCCGCAGTAGATCTTCGCGCCCGGCGGCGCGATCACCTCGACCTTCAGGTCGTACAGCTCGAACGTGCCGTCGTCGTCCAGCCGGGAGTCGCTCATCGGTGCTCCTTCGCCGCACCGACGGCGGGGCCGCGGAGCGCGCGGGAATCTATACAACTATTTGATAAATAACAAAATAATTAGAATTCTGAGTGATGACTTCACACCCCGGACGGCGCGCCCGAAGCCTCAGATATCGAGATTCGCGACCTGGAGCGCGTTCTTCTCGATGAACTCGCGCCGCGGCTCGACGGCATCGCCCATCAGGGTCGTGAAGATGTCGTCGGCGGCGACCGCGTCTTCGATCCGCACCTGCATCAGCCGACGGCTGTCCGGATTGATCGTCGTGTCCCACAGCTGGCTCGCGTTCATCTCGCCGAGCCCCTTGTAGCGCTGGATGCTCTGGCCCTTCTTCGCTTCCTCGAAGAGCCAGTTCATCGCCTCCCGGAAACTCGCGATGTGCCGTCGGTCGCCGCCGCGTTCGACGTAAGCCCCTTCGCCGATCAGATCGCCGAGCGTCTCGGCGAGCTCGGCGATTCGACGATATTCGGCCGAGTCGAAGAACTCGCGCGGCACATGCCGCTCGGTCGTGAGGCCGTGCTCGATTCGCTGCAACGTGATGCGGTGCGCGCCGGCTGGCGTCGCCTCGACGGCGACCCGGTACTGGCGCGAGTGGTCGTTCAGGCCGTTCAGGCGTCCCTCGAGTTGCACGGCCCACGCACGCAGCGCGTCGAGCCGGTCGAAGGCCTCGAGCGGGAGCTTCGGCAGATACAGGAGCTGGTCGAGGAAGCGCTCGTCGTAGCGGCGCGCCCAGCGGCGGTTGATCGCCTGCACCTCGACGTACCGTCGGGCGAGCGATTCGAGGGCTGCGCCGGACAGCGGCGGTGCCGCTTCGTTCACGTGGAGCGCGGCATCCTCGATCGCGGTATTGAGCAGCAGCGCGTTGAGCTCGACGTCGTCCTTCACGTAGTGCTCTTGTTTTCCCTTCTTCACCTTGTAGAGCGGCGGCTGCGCGATGTACACGTGGCCGCGCTCGATCAGTACCGGCATCTGGCGATAGAAGAACGTCAGCAGCAGGGTGCGAATGTGCGAACCGTCGACGTCGGCGTCGGTCATGATGATGATCCGGTGATACCGGAGCTTGTCCACGTCGAAGTCGTCACGTCCGATCCCGCAGCCGAGCGCGGTGATCAGGGTGCCGACCTCGGCGGAGGAGAGCATCTTGTCGAAGCGGGCTTTCTCGACGTTCAGGATCTTGCCCTTCAAGGGCAGGATCGCCTGGGTACGGCGGTCGCGACCCTGTTTCGCCGAGCCGCCGGCGGAGTCGCCCTCGACCAGGAACAGTTCCGACAGCGCGGGGTCCTTCTCCTGGCAATCGGCGAGTTTCCCCGGCAAGCCGGCGATGTCGAGCGCCCCCTTGCGACGGGTCATTTCACGGGCCTTGCGGGCCGCCTCGCGCGCGTAAGCGGCCTCGAGGATCTTGTTGACGATCGTCCGCGCTTCTTGCGGGTGTTCGAGCAGGAATTCCTCGAGGTGCGCGGCGACCGCGGATTCGACGACCCCCTTGACCTCGGAGGACACCAGCTTGTCCTTGGTCTGCGAGGAGAATTTGGGGTCGGGCAGCTTGACCGACAGAATCGCGGTCAATCCCTCGCGCGAGTCGTCGCCAGTCGTTGCGACCTTGTCTTTCTTCGCCGCGAGCTCGCGTTCGATGTACAGGTTCAGGGTCCGGGTCAGCGCCGCACGGTATCCGGCCAGGTGGGTGCCGCCATCCTTCTGGGGGATGTTGTTCGTGTAGCAGTACATGCTTTCCTGGTAGGAGTCGTTCCATTGCATCGCGACTTCTACCTGGATGTTCCCGTCGCGAGACTGAAACCACAGGATCGAGTCGTGAATCGGCGTCTTGCTCCGATTCAGGTGCTGCACGAAGGCCTTCAGCCCCCCCTGGAACTCGAAAACCTCGGACTTTTCGTCGCGCTCGTCGATGAGTTCGATGCGCACCCCGGAATTCAGGAACGACAACTCCCGCAGGCGCTTCGCGAGCGTTTCGTAATTAAACGTGATGTTCGTGAAAATCTGCGCGCTCGGCTTGAATCGCAGGCTGGTTCCCCGCGCCGAGGTCTCGCCGATCGCGGCGAGCGGTGCAACCGGCTCGCCGAACCGGTATTCCTGGCGGTGCAGCCGGCCCTCCCGGCGGATATTGAGCTCGAGGTATTCCGACAGCGCGTTCACCACCGACACGCCGACCCCGTGCAGGCCACCCGACACCTTGTACGACGTGTCGTCGAACTTTCCGCCGGAGTGGAGCACGGTCATGATCACTTCCGCCGCGGAACGACCTTCCTCCGGGTGGATGTCGACCGGAATACCACGGCCGTTGTCGGTGACGGTGACCGATTCGTCGGCATGGATCGTCACCGAGATCTGATCGCAATGGCCGGCGAGTGCCTCGTCGATCGCGTTATCGACGACCTCGAACACCATATGATGCAAGCCGCTGCCGTCATCGGTGTCACCGATGTACATTCCAGGGCGCTTTCGAACCGCGTCGAGGCCTTTCAAGACCTTGATTTTACTTGAGTCGTAAACGTCGGGTTCGCTCATGATGGCCCTGCATGGAAACTAATTCATCTTAGCATTTTTCGCGGTCGGCCTCACGCCACGCGCGGGCCGGCGGTTTCACGTGAAACATTCGCGAGGGGCTAAAAGTGGAGGGTCCCGTGATGCAGCGAACACTTGCGGCCCGGCTCGCCGAGTGCGCTGAAATCGGGCTCGAGCGTCGTCACGATCAACTGCGCGCGCAGTGCGCGAACCTCGTCGATCAAGCCGGCCAGATGCCGCGTGTCGAGCTCAGCCGCTGGATCGTCGAGCAGCAGGGTCGGCTGTTCGGGTGATAGCGATTCCAGCAGCTTCAGCTGGGCGATCGCGAGTGACGCGGCCAAGAGCTTCTGTTGTCCGCGAGACACGTGTTCGCGGGCGAGCGCGCCGTCGACACGCACGACGAGCTCGGCTCGATGCGGCCCCACCTGGGTCACCCCCCGCTCGCGATCCGTGGTGAGATGCATTCGCAGCGCTTCGTTCAGGGTCAGTTCCGCGGGCCAGCCCGACCGATAGCGTAACTCCAGGGGCACGCCGAGCAGTCGTTCGACGATCGGTTGCGCGATGGTTTCGAGACGGGCGACGTACCGAAGCCGGGCATCGTGGATCTCCTCCCCGGTTCGCACCAGGTCGGGATCCCAGGCTCCGACCAGTGTCGGCGGTTGCCGCTGGCGCAAGGCGGCATTCCGCTGGGCGAGCGCCTGACGGTACCGTTGCCAGGCACTCAGAAAGGGTGGTTCCACGTGAAACACACCCCAATCCATCAAGCGGCGGCGGATCGCGGGACCCATTTCGATGAGTTGATGAATATCCGGATCGATGATCTGGACCGGAAAGTGGCTGGCGAGCTCGGCGACCGAGGCGGCATCCCGGCCGGCGATTCGCGCCCGGAGTCGCTCCGGGGTGACTTCGATGCCTAGCGCGAGCAGGCCCCCGGAGGTGTCCAACTCGCCGAAGACGATGAAGCGCTCGCAGCCGCTGCGAATCAGCCGGGCCGGACGATGGGTTCGGAAAGATCGGCCGCGCCCTAGAAAATAAATTGCCTCGAGGACGCTGGTCTTACCCGATCCATTCGGACCGCTGATCAGGGTGTACCGGGAATCGACGTCGAGCGCCACCGCTCGCAGGCAACGCAGATCCGTCACCTGGATGCGGCGCAGCCCCATGTCGCTCCCCGATCAGAGCCGCATTGGCATGACGACGTATCGCGCGCTCGAGGATCCCGGTGAACGGATCAGGCAACTGCTGTTGCTGTCGGTCAATCCCAGTTCGACCTCGGCGCCATCGATCGCCGAGAGCGCGTCGAGCAGATAATTCACATTGAAACCCACTTCGAGATCCACGCCGTCGTATTTGACTTCGATCTCTTCCTCGGCCTCTTCCTGCTCTGGGTTATGTGCTTGAATTGTAATGAGATTTTCTCTCACGTGAATCCGGATTCCCCGATATTTCTCGTTCGAGAGAATCGCGGTGCGCTGCAAAGCCTGGCGCAGGGTGTCCCGATCGGCGTTGATCGCAACGGGCGGCGCGGCCGGGATCACGCGCGAATATTCCGGGAACCGGCCGTCAATGAGCTTCGAAGTGAAGCGAACGTCGCCGATCTGGGCGCGAATGTGGTTGCTGCCGATCGCGAGCTCGCAGGTGCCCTCGTCGCCGAGGATGCGCTGCAGTTCCAGCACACCCTTGCGGGGAATGATCACCTGCTGTCCCGCCTTCGCCTTGCGAGCGAGCGGCTTCTCACACAGCGCGAGCCGATGGCCGTCCGTTGCGACCGCCCGCAAGGTGTCGCCTTCGATTTCCAGCAGCATTCCGTTCAGGTAATAGCGGACGTCCTGCTGCGCCATCGAGAAGTGCGTCTTGTCGAGCAGCTGTCCGAGCGCCGCACAGTCGAGCTGGACCGTCTGTTCCGCGTTGATGTTCTCGATCACCGGAAATTCGCTCGCCGGCAAGGTCGAGAGGCTGAACCGGCTGCGACCCGCCTTCACCGTCAGCTTCTCGCCGTCGAGACCGATCGATACCATCGATTTGTCGGGCAACGCCCGCAGGATATCGAGGAGCTTGCGTCCCGGCACGGTGATGTCGCCGTCGGCCGTCACCGCGACCGCCGCCGCGGCGACGAGCTCCACCTCGAGATCCGTCGCGGTGATCGCGACCCGTCCGTCGTGCACCGAGAGCAACACGTTCGCCAGCACCGGCATCGTCTGCCGTCGCTCGACGACGCCGATCACGGCCTGCAAAGGCGCGAGCAAGGTCTCGCGTTCCGCGGTCAATTTCATGCTGAAGTTCCCATCCCGTGCGGTGTTGCCATTCTAATGATCTTATCTTTCTGAATTTAAGAATTGAATTAATAGAAGAGGGGCGCGATGTCGGAGGATAAGCCTGTTAAACGATGCCGGGTCAACGGCTTGCGCGAAGCATGACCCTGAGGAACCGGTGTTCGGGGATTGTCCGCAACGTGTCGACAGCCTGTGGAGGAATTTCCGTCCACCGGTGATCCACAGCTTCTCCCCGTTCATCCTGTCAGGGTTCTCAACAGGTTGAGGTAGTCCTCCTCGATCCGCCGTTCGGTCTCCCGCAATTCCTTCACCCGCCGGCAGGCGTGCAGCACGGTCGTGTGATCGCGACCCCCGAACGCATCGCCGATCTCCGGCAGGCTGTGGTTCGTGAGCTCCTTCGCGAGCGCCATCGCGACCTGGCGCGGACGGGCGACGGAGCGATTGCGCCGCTTCGAGAGCAGATCGGCGATCCGGATCTTGTAGTACTCGGCAACCGTCTTCTGGATGTTCTCGATGGTCACGAGCTTCTCCTGCAGCGCCAGCAGGTCCCGCAACGCGTCCTTCGCGAATTCCAGCGTGATCGGCCGTCCCGTGAAATTCGCGGTCGCGACCACTCGCCGCAGCGCTCCTTCGAGTTCGCGCACGTTCGAGCGAATCCGCTTCGCGATGAAGAACGCGACTTCCTCGGGCAGCGCCACCCGGGACATCGCGGCCTTGCTCATCAGGATCGCGACGCAGGTCTCGAGCTCCGGCGGCTCGATCGCGACGGTGAGTCCCCACCCGAACCGCGACTTCAGGCGCTCCTCGAGACCGTCGACCTCCTTCGGATAGCGGTCGCAGGTCAGGATCACCTGCTGCTGACTCTCGAGCAGCGCGTTGAAGGTGTGGAAGAACTCTTCCTGCGAACGCTCCTTGCCCGCGAAGAACTGGATATCGTCGATCAGCAGCGCATCGAGCGAACGGTACGCGCTCTTGAAGTCGTTGATGGTGTTGTGCTGGAGCGCCTTCACCATGTCGCCGACGAAGCGCTCGCTGTGCACGTACGCAAGCCGCACCTCGGGGTCCTGCTCGCGCAGCCGATTCGCGACCGCGTGCATCAGGTGCGTCTTGCCGAGACCGACGCCACCGTAGATGAACAACGGGTTGTAGGCCTTGCCGGGATTTCCTGCAACCTGCATCGCCGCGGCCTTCGCGAGCTGATTGCTCTTGCCCTCGACGAAGCTCGAGAACGTGAAATCCGCGTTGATCCGACTGCCGAGCACGACGGGCGCGGCGCGCGCCGGCCGTGCGACCGCCTTGCCGTTCGGTGCCGCCGGGGCTGCCGGGATCGCCGGGGCTGCCTCCGCGAGCGGCGCCCGGGTGCCGACGTCGAGGATCACTTGCGGCGCCGCACCGTCGGTGAACGCCCGTGCCAGTTCCTTGATCCTCGCGAGCGAATGCTGATCGATCCACTCGACGACGTAACGGTTCGGGGCGAGCAGCCGCAACTCGCCGTCGCGCTCGAGCGACTGCAGCGGGCGTACCCAGGTATTGAACTGTTGCTCGGTCAGCTCGCCTTCCAGCACGCGAAGACAGCGATTCCATAGCGACTCCGACAAGAGCACGCTCTCCCTAGAGATTCCGAAGTGTCGTCGGCGATCGGACGAATCGACCGAAAGGGCGGAAAGTCTAGCGCCAACGCGCCAACGCGTCTATTGACACCTCCAGCGCCGCTCAGTACCCTTGCCGCCTTTCGCGATCGACCCGCGGTCGTTCGCTCACGATCAAGAGTTCGCAGCGGTCGAAAACTCCCATGAAACGCACATTCAATCCCGGTAAATTGCACCGCGCCCGAACGCACGGCTTTCGTGCCCGCATGGCCACCAAGGGCGGCCGCCTCGTGTTGTCGCGCCGGCGCGCCAAGGGCCGCAAGCGCCTCTGTCCGTAAGCCCGTTCTGGACGAGACCGGGACGAAGGCGAAGTTTCGGCTAGAACCTCGCAAGCGTTTGCACCAGCCGGCCGAATTCAACGAGGTGCGGCGTGGCGGGCGGCGATTCTCCGACGACTATTTCAGTTTGCAGGTCCTCGCGAACCGCGGGACTCATCCGCGCCTCGGGCTCGCGATTTCGACCCGCGCGGCAGGCTGCTCCGTCGCCCGTAATCGCCTCAAGCGCATCGCCAGGGAATCGTTCCGAGTGAACCAAACCACCTTGCCGGCTGTCGACGTGACCGTCGCTGCGCGCGATGCGGCCCGCGGCGCCGACTCGCGCGCGTTGCGCGCGAGCCTCGAGAGACTCTGGGTCGCGATCCGCCGCCGAGGGTGACCACCATGCGACGCCCGTTCCTCTGGCTCATCCGTGGCTATCAACTCGCGATCAGTCCGATGCTCGGACCGCGCTGCCGCTTCTATCCGAGTTGCTCGTGCTATGCGTATACCGCGGTGGAGCGCTTCGGCGTGATCCGCGGGACCTGGCTCGCCGCGCGGCGGCTGCTGCGCTGCCATCCGTTCACGCCGGGCGGCTACGACCCGGTACCCGAGAAGGGACATCTGCATCATGTTTAATACCCGGATCATGCTCTGGATCGCGCTGTTCGCGCTGCTGTACGTGAATTACGGCACGTGGATGCGCGATTACGCCCATCCTGCGGCGCCGGCGATCGTCGCCCCGGCCCCGGGCGGGAAGATCGCGAGCGGATTCGACGAGGCGGTGCCCACGGCCGGACCCGCGGCGGCGCCATCCGCCGCCTCGGTCGCGTCCGCGCCCGCGGCGGGGGCCGTACCGGCCCCGACCGAAGCGTCCGCTGCCGCGGCGGGGGCGAGCGCCGGCGGTGGGCAGATCCGGGTGCAAACCGACGTGTTCGACGTGCGGATCGCGTTGCGCGGCGGTGAGCTCGACCGGGCGGACCTCACGCGCTATCCCTTGCACAAGGACCAGCCGAACATTCCGGTCCGGCTCCTGAATCACGACAGCCCCGACAGCCTCTACGTGATCCAGACCGGGCTCACCGGGCCGGCCGGGGAGGCGGTGCCGAATCACCTCGCGCTGTGGACCTCGCCCGCGCGCGCGTACTCGCTCGCGCCCGGCGCGAGCGAGCTGCGCGTCCCGCTGCAATGGACCGACGGCCACGGACTCACGGTCAAGAAGACCTTCGTGTTCCGGCGCGGCCGCTATGCGATCGGGATCGACTATCAGGTGGTCAACCAGAGCCCGACCCCGAGAACGTTCGCGACCTACGCGCAGATCCTGCGCCACTGGGAGATCGTGAAGCGCTCGTATTTCAACATCCGCACCTATTCGTTCATGGGTCCGGCGATCTACGACGGCGACAAGTACCGCGACCTGAAGCTCGACGTGAACGACCCGTCGCCGTTCAGCCGCACCGTCACGAACGGCTGGCTGGCCGCGCTCCAGCATCACTTCGTGTCCGCGATCGTGCCGACCGCGGGCGAGCCGTTCGACTATCAGCTGCTGGTGCACGGACATCAATTCCTGCTGCGCGCGACCGGTCCGATGCAGACCGTCGCCCCCGGCGCGACCGCGAGCTACGCCGAGAAGGCGTTCGTCGGTCCGAAGCTGCAGTCGCAGCTTGCCGCGACGGGTCCGAAGCTGCAGCTCGCGGTCGACTACGGCAAGGTGACCGTGCTCGCCGAGCCCTTGTTCCACGTGCTGAGCTGGGTGCACGGGATCACCGGCAACTGGGGCTGGTCGATCATCCTCGTCACGGCGCTGATCAAGCTCATCTTCTATCCGCTCTCCCAGGCGAGCGGCCGGTCGATGGCGAAGATGCGCAACGTCGCGCCACGGATGAAGCAGATCCAGGAGACCTACAAGGACGATCGCGAGAAGCTCGGCCGCGCGATGATGGAGCTGTACAAGAAGGAGAAGGTGAATCCGCTCGCCGGCTGCCTGCCGATGGTCGTGCAGATCCCGTTCTTCATCTCCTTCTACTGGGTGCTGGTCGAGAGCGTCGAGATGCGCCAGGCGCCGTTCATGTTCTGGATCAACGATCTGTCGGTGCGCGACCCGTACTTCGTGCTGCCGCTGTTCCTCGGCGGCGCGATGTTCGCGCAGTTCAAGCTGAACCCTGCGCCACCGGATCCGACCCAGGCGAAGGTGATGCAGTTCATGCCGCTGGTGATGACCGCGACGATGGCCTGGTTCCCCTCGGGCCTCGTGCTCTACTGGCTCACGAACACCTTGTTGTCGATCGCGCAGCAGTGGCGGATCAACCAGATCGTGCAGCGCGAGTCGCGCAAGCGCGAGTGAGCCGGCGGCCCGTTCCGCGGCGCGAGCGTTCGCGGCGGCTCGGCCGATGAGCGCGCTCGACACGATCGTCGCGATCGCGACGCCGCCCGGGCGGGGCGCGATCGGCATCGTTCGGATCAGCGGCCCGGCCACCGCGCGGATCGCCGCCGCGCTGCTCCGCCGCTGCCCGCCGCCGCGAACAGCGACGCTCGCGACGTTCCGCGAGGCCGACGGCGGCGCGATCGACCAGGGACTCGCGCTCTATTTCCCGGGACCGCAGTCGTTCACCGGCGAGGACTCGCTCGAGCTGCACGGTCACGGCGGCCCGGTCGTGCTGGATGCGCTCGTACGGCGTTGCCTCGCGCTCGGTTGCCGGGCGGCCCGACCCGGGGAATTCAGCGAGCGGGCGTTCCTCAACGGCAAGATCGACGTCGCGCAGGCCGAAGGCGTCGCCGACCTGATCGACGCCGCGTCGAGCGCGGCGGCCCGCGCCGCGGCGCGGTCGATGCAGGGCGAGCTCTCCGCGCGGGTGCACGCGTTGCAAGCCGAACTCACCGCGCTGCGCGTCCGGCTCGAGGGTGCGATCGACTTTCCGGACGAGGAGGTGCCGCTGCTCGACGACGGCGAGGTCGCGACCCGGCTCGCCGCGCTGCGCGGATCGCTCGTCGCGTTGCGCGACGAGGCGCACCGCGGTGTGCGCCTCGTCGAAGGCCTCACCGTCGTGATCGCCGGCAAGCCGAACGCCGGCAAATCGAGCCTGCTCAACCGACTCGCCGGGGACGAAGTCGCGATCGTGACCGATCTGCCCGGGACGACCCGGGATCTGCTGCGCCATTCGGTGCTCGAGGACGGGATCCCGCTGCACCTCGTGGACACGGCCGGCTTGCGGGTCGCGGGCGATGCGATCGAGGCCGAAGGGATTCGCCGCGCGCGCGCGGCGATCGCGCGCGCCGACCTCGTGCTCTACGTCGTCGACGCGGCGCGCGAGCGAGCGGAGGTTGGCGCGATCGGCACCGAGATGGCGGCGCTCGCGCCCGGCGTGCCGGTCGCGATCGTGCTCAACAAGATCGACTTGCTCGCCGCCGAAGCGCACGACGACCTGCCGACCGCGACCGACCCTCCGGGTGTGATCGCACTGAGCGCCCGCACCGGCGCCGGCGTCGACCGGCTGCGCGCGCGGCTGCGTGCGAGCGCCGGCGAGCAATCGGCGGAGGTCTCCGTCGTGAGTGCGCGGCGCCGCCACCTCGACGCGCTCGGCCGCGCCGGTGCGCATCTCGACGAGGCGGAGCGCGTGCGGCGCGACACCGGCGCGCCGGAGCTCGTCGCCGAGGAGCTGCGCTGCGCGCAAGCCGCGCTCGGCGAGATCACCGGCGAGTTCACCAGCGACGATCTGCTCGGCGAGATCTTCCGCAGCTTCTGCATCGGGAAATAGTCTCGAGCGGCCACGGCGGGGCTTGATCCCGAGCCGTGGGCTTCCCGGCGCGGGTACGACGGCGCGACACTCGCTCCCCGGCGGTCGAGGCCGGTTGCCCTGCGGCCTCCCGCCGACCGGTCAGTCGCCGGTCGGAACGTTCGGCAACGGATCGCCTTCGCCGCACTTCGCGAGGCGGGCGAGCACTCCGAGCAAGCCCACCAGAGCGACCGCGGCGAGCGCCGTCTCGAGCGGATAACGCCACAGCAGCCACAGCATGACCGCGGCGGAGGCCGTGATCACGGTGAGGCCGAAGCTCAGGCGGATCCGCGATAGTACCGGTTCGCGCATCTCCACATCCCCATCATCCCGACATCCTCGAAATGCCAGGTTCATCACAGTTATTAGATTTATGTCATGTTATAGCAAGCTTCGCGGCGCTTGCCCAGCCCGCGCGGCCGGTCGGCGTCGCGTTTCATGGTTTCCCCGAAGGCTGCCCGGGTCGCGGCCGGGCGCCGCGCGGCGGCCGTTTCAACCGAGCATCGTCTCGCGGCGCCACTGGCGCTGGGTGAACACGAACAGCACGAGCGCGAGGAGGAGCGAGGAGGCGGCGGACACCACCAGGTCGAGCGCGCCGATCGGCCGGCTTTCGAGCAGACTCGTCATCAGCAGATGCTGGCTCAGCGAAGGCACGACCATCCACGCCGGGCTCGCCCGCAGCGAGTAGATGCTCGCGAACGCGATCGGCAGCGTCGGCACCAGCAGCACCGCCGCGACGTAGCTCTGCGCTTCGCGATAGCTGCGCGTGAACGAGGCGACGAAGGTCATCAACGCCGCGCCGACCGGCACGAACGGCACGCAGATCGCGAAGAACTCGAGCGCCATCAGCGGCCCGAAATCGCTGCGCATCCCGAGCCGCTCGAGCGGCAGGAGGTGCAGCACGCCGAGGAACGCCGCGAGGCAGATCGCGAGGGAGGCGGCCATCGAGGCCGAGGTCGCGAGGATCTTGCCGCCGACCAGCGCGCCGCGCGCGATCGGTACCATCAGCAGGGCCTCGAGCGACCCGCGCTCGCGCTCGCCGGCGGTCGCGTCGATCGCGAAATACAGCCCCCCCATCAGCACCGCGAACAGCACGAAGTAGGTCATCAGGCCGATCAGCGACACCGCGCGCGCCGACGCACTCGCGACGTCGATGGAATCGATCGTGACCGGCGCCGCGATCAGCGGGTCGACCCCGCGCACCTGCAGCCGCAGCTGCGCGATCGCGCTCGCGTAGGCCTGCAGCATCGCGCCCGCCCGTGCTGCGTCGCCCCGGGTGGCGTTGTCGGCGCTGTCGGCGACCAGCAGCACGCGCGCCGGCTCCCCGTGCTCGAATCGCCGCGGATAGTCGCGCGGCACGATCAGCACGACGCCGGCGCGGCCGCGCTCGACCGCGCTGCGGGCGGCCCGCTCGCCGAACGGCGCGCGCTGCAGCCGTGCCCCCGCCGCGGTCAGGTACGCGAGCAGATCCGGCGCGCGCTCGCCGTGCACGACCGCGAGCGAGACGCTCTGGCGCGCGCTGCCCGCGTCCTCGGCGACGATGCGCGAGACCATCACGCCGAACAGCAGCGGCCCGAGCAGCGGCCCGAACACCAGCGCCGAGAACAGCGTGCGCCGATCGCGGGCGTTCTCGAGCAGTTCCTTGCGGAACACCGTCCACAGCGCGCGCATCGCTAGGCGGCTCCCTCGCCGAGCGGTGCTTCGTCCTCGCGCTCGCCGTCGGCGAGGATCCGCAGGAACGCCTCCTCGAGCGTCGTCGTGCCGCTGCGCACCCGCAAGGCCGCCGGCGTGTCGTCGGCGAGCACGCGGCCGCCGCCGATGATCACGATCCGGTCGCAGAGCGCCGACACCTCCTGCATCACGTGCGAGGAGAACAGGATGCACCGGCCTTCGGTCCGCAGTTCCGCGAGCACCCCGCGCAGCGCCCGGATCGCCATCACGTCGAGTCCGTTGGTCGGCTCGTCGAGCACGAGATTGCGCGGCTCGTGCACCAGCGCACGGGCGAGCGCGACCTTGACCCGCTGGCCCTGCGAATACGATTTTGCGGGGCGATCGAGGAAGTCCGCCATGCCGAGCCGCTCCCGCCAGCGGTCGATCTCGCGTCCGATCCGCGCCGCCGGGATCCGGTGCAGCGCGCCGAAGTACGCGATGTTCTCGCGTCCGGTGAGGTGGCCGTACAGGCCGGCGGCGTGCGGCAACGCGCCGAGCCGCGCCCGTGCCGCGGACGCTTCGCCGCCGACGTCGATGCCGTCGATGCGGGCCTCGCCGCGATCCGGCGCGAGCACGCCGCCGATCAGCCGCAGGCAAGTCGATTTCCCGGCGCCGTTCGGGCCGAGGAGCCCGGTGATCCGTCCGTCGCCCGCGACGAACGAGATCTCGCGCACCGCGTCGATCGCGCCGAACCGCTTGCAAAGTCCCCGCGCCTCGATCACGGCGCGGGTCCCGCCGGACTCAGGAAGAACGGCGACGGCCGCAGCGCCCAGAGGCACGACGTATCCAGGCGGCGCGGCGCGTGCGTTGCGAGGAAGCGCTCCATCAGCCGGGGCACGCAACCGGTCGCGAGCTGTCCGTGGCCTTCGCCCGCGAGCACGATCAGCCGGTGATCGCTCAGGCCGGCCGCGACCGCGCGGGCTTGCGCCGGTGGGGTCACCGGATCGTCCTCGCCGGCGAGCAGCAGGGTCGGGATCGCGCTGTGCAACGGCGCATGCAGCGCCGGATCGACCGGTCCGCGCGGCCACCGTGCGCAGACCGACCGCAGCTGATCGAGCGCGTCGGTCCCCTGGTAAGTCTCGGTGAGCCGCGCGGAGTCGAACACCCGCGGGTCGTAGTCCGGGACGTCCTCGCTGCACACGACGCTGTTCTGCATGCCGATCGCGATCTGCCCCTCGACGCGGCGGGTCGTCAGCACCGCCTGGGCGGCGAGCGGCCCGAGGTTGCCGGCCGCACCCTCGTGGATCAGCAGCGGCAGGAGCGAGGCCTCGGCGGCGTCGTACGACAGGAACCGGAAGGCCGTCGCGAGCACGGCCCGCGTGAATGGCACGGTGAGCGGGGCGCCGCTGCGCGGGTCGGTGATCGTGACCGGCACCGTGCGCGGCCCAAACCGCCGGCGCAGCGTCGCCAGGTCCGTCGCGAGCTGCGGGAACGCGGCGGCACAGCGGGGCGTGCGCTCGCAGCGGGCGATGATCCGCTGCAGCGCGCGTTCGCCGTCGAGCGGGGTCGAGGGGCCGATCGGCTGGGTCGGATCGAGCACGCCGTCGAGGATCGCGGCCCGCACCGCACCCGGGTGCAGGCGCATGTACTCGATCGCGACGCGGGTCCCGTAGGACGCGCCGTACAGATCGATCCGCGCGAGTCCCAGCCGGCGCCGCAGCGCGTCGAGATCGCCGATCGCGGCGTCGGTGGTGAAGAACCGCACCCGATCCCCGTATTTCGCGAGGCAGGCGCGGGTGGCCTGCTGCGCCTCGGCGAGCGCGGCCGCACCGACGTCGAAATCGTCCGGATAGCGGCAGTCGAGCGGCGACGACCCGCCGGTGCCCCGCTGATCGAGCAGCACGATGTCGCGGTGCCGGTGAATCCACGCGAACGCGGGCGCGGCGCTCGCGTACAGCGCGGTCGCCGCCTGTCCCGGGCCGCCGGCGAGCACGAACAACGGGGTTGCGCGCCGGTCGTCGAGCGCGCGCACGACCGCGTAGCGCAAGCGCAGGCGCGGGCCGGTCGGGGCAGCCGGGTTCTCCGGCACGATCAGCTGACCGCAGTGCGCCGGCAGCGAACTCGTGCCGAGGGGATTCAGGAGCCGGCATGGCCGCAGCGCATCGTCGGCGCGCGCCGCGTGCGCTGCGGTGATCGAAGCGGCAAGCAACAGGGCCGCGAGCGCGATGCGCATGCCTGGACTCCGACGGATCGGCCGCGAGGGCGGGCACTCCCGGCCGCTAGTGTAACGACCCGCTTCGCACGAACCGTCGCGAATTGGTAGATTTGCGAGCCAGTTCTGCTTCTCCGGCGGGAGTCCTCATGACCGTGATCCGCGAAGACGACGTGATCGACAGCGTGGCCGATGCGCTGCAGTACATCTCTTACTACCACTCGCCGGACTTCATCCGTGCGATGGGCCGAGCCTACACGCTCGAGAAGGGCCCGGCGGCGCGCGACGCAATCGCGCAGATCCTCACGAACTCGCGGCTGTGCGCGCTCGGCCACCGCCCGATCTGCCAGGACACCGGCATCGTCGTCGTGTTCCTGCGCGTCGGCATGGACGTGCGCTGGGAGGGCTCGCAGTCCCCCGAGGCGATGATCAACGAGGGCGTGCGGCGCGCGTACCGCAACCGCGACAACCCGCTGCGCGCCTCGATCGTCGCGGATCCGGCGTTCACCCGCGTGAATACGCGCGACAACACGCCCGCGGTGATCCATACCGAGATCGTGCCCGGCGACCGGGTCGAGATCACGGTTGCGGCGAAGGGCGGGGGCTCGGAGAACAAGGCGATGTTCGAGATGCTGAACCCCTCCGACGACGTCGCCGACTGGGTCGTCGAGCGCGTCCCGGAGATGGGGGCGGGCTGGTGCCCGCCCGGCATGCTCGGGATCGGCATCGGCGGCAGCGCGGAGAAGGCCTTGCTGCTCGCGAAGCAGGCGCTGATGGAGCCGATCGACATCGCCGATCTCGTTGCGCGCGGGCCGCGCACCAAGCTCGAAGAGCTGCGTCTCGAGATCTACCGCCGGGTGAACGAGCTCGGTATCGGCGCGCAGGGCCTCGGCGGCCTCTCGACGGTGCTCGACGTCAAGGTGCTCGACTATCCGACGCACGCGGCGTCGCTACCGGTCGCGGTGATCCCGAACTGCGCCGCGACCCGGCATCTGCACTTCACGCTCGACGGCTCCGGTCCCGCGCGGCTCGAGCCGCCGGATCTCGCGCTGTGGCCGGACGTCGCCTGGACCGCGGACGCGTCCGCGAAGAAGGTCGATCTCGACGGGCTCACGCGCGAGACGGTCGCGAGCTGGAGGGCCGGCGATCGACTGCTGTTGTCGGGGAAGCTCCTGACCGGCCGCGATGCCGCGCACAAGCGGATCTGCGCGTTGCTGGAGGCGGGCAAGCCGCTGCCCGAGGGGCTCGATTTCCACGGTCGGGTGATCTATTACGTCGGTCCGGTCGATCCGGTCGGCCGGGAGGTCGTCGGGCCCGCGGGCCCGACGACCGCGACTCGCATGGATCGCTTCACCGAGACGATGCTCGGCCGGGGCGGGCTGCTCGCGATGGTCGGCAAGGCCGAACGGGGCCCGCAGGCGATCGATGCGATCAAGAAGCATCGCTCGGCCTACCTGATCGCGGTCGGCGGCGCCGCCTTCCTGGTCGCGAACGCGATTCGCTCGAGCCGCGTGGTCGCGTTCGCGGAGCTCGGGATGGAGGCGGTGTACGAATTCGAGGTTCGCGACATGCCGGTCACCGTCGCGGTCACGAGCGACGGCGAATCGGTGCACGCCGAGGGCCCGCAGCGCTGGCGCGGCGAGTTCGCGGGCTTCCCGATCGTCGCGCAGTAAGACGATGCGCTACACGCCTGAATTCGACGTGATCGTGGTCGGCGGCGGCCACGCCGGCACCGAGGCCGCGCTCGCGGCCGCGCGCACCGGCGCGCGGACCTTGCTGCTCACGCACAACGTCGAGACCCTCGGTCAGATGAGCTGCAATCCGGCGATCGGCGGGATCGGCAAGGGACACCTCGTCAAGGAGATCGATGCGCTCGGTGGCGCGATGGCGCTCGCCGCCGATGCCGCCGGGATCCAGTTCCGCACGCTGAACGCGAGCAAGGGTCCGGCGGTGCGTGCGACGCGCGCCCAGGCGGATCGCGCACTGTACAAGCGGGCGATCCGCCGCCGCCTCGAGAGCGAGCCGAACCTGCAGCTCTTCCAGCAGGAAGCGGCCGATCTCGTGATCGAAGGCGGCCGGGCGCGGGGCTGCGTCACGCAAGGCGGCATCGAATTTCGCGCCCGCGCGCTCGTGCTCACCGTCGGGACCTTCCTCGCCGGCCGGATCCACGTCGGCCTCGAGAGCCACCCCGGCGGCCGGGCGGGGGATCCGCCGTCGAATCGGCTCGCGTCGCGTCTGCGCGAGATCGCCCCGCGCGTCGGGCGGCTGAAGACCGGCACGCCGCCGCGGATCGATCGACGATCGATCGACTACGGCGCGCTCGCCGCGCAGCCCGGCGACGAGCCGCGGCCGGTATTCTCCTATCTCGGCGACCGCGCGCACCACCCCCGTCAGGTCGCCTGCCACCTCACCGCGACCAACGAGCGCACGCACGCGATCATCCGCGCGGCGAGCGATCGATCGCCGATGTTCACCGGCCGCATCGAAGGACCGGGCCCGCGGTATTGCCCGTCGGTCGAGGACAAGGTCGCGCGGTACGCGGACAAGGAATCGCATCAGATCTTCCTCGAGCCCGAAGGACTCGAGTCGCTCGAGGTCTACCCGAACGGGATCTCGACGAGCCTGCCGTTCGACGTGCAGCTCGACTTCGTGCGCACGATCCGCGGGCTCGAGCACGCGCACCTCACACGGCCGGGCTATGCGATCGAGTACGACTTCTTCGATCCGCGCGACCTGCGCCACAGCCTCGAGAGCAAGGCCGTCGCCGGCCTCTATCTCGCGGGCCAGATCAACGGGACGACCGGCTACGAGGAGGCGGCCGCCCAGGGGCTCCTCGCCGGGCTGAACGCGGCGCGCGCCGCGCGCGACCGTGAGCCGTGGTGGCCGGCGCGCGCGGAGGCCTACCTCGGCGTGATGATCGACGACCTGGTCACGCGCGGCGCGCCCGAGCCGTACCGCATGTTCACCAGCCGGGCCGAGTACCGGCTGTCGCTGCGGGAGGACAACGCGGACCTGCGGCTCACCGCGCGCGGGCGCGAGCTCGGACTCGTCGACGAGGTTCGCTGGGCGTTCTTCGCGCGCAAGCGCGACGCGATCGAGGCCGAGCTCGCTCGGCTCGAGCGCACGCTGGTCCGCCCGGCCGACGTCGGGGCGGCGCTCGCGGCGAAGCTCGGCGCGCCGCTCGCGCGCGACACCCGCGCGATCGACCTGCTGCGCCGGCCGCCGGTGTCGCACGCGGATCTCGAGGCCTTGCCGGCGCTCGCCGATCCGGAGGCGGCCTGCGACGTTTCCTGGCGCGCCGAGCCGGCGCTCGCCGAGCAGGTCGGCGCGCAGCTCGAGGTGCAGGCGAAATACGCCGGCTACCTGAAGCGCCAGCACGAGGAGGTCGAGCGCCATCGGCGCCACGAGCAGCGGCGCTTGCCGCCGGACATCGATTACGCCGCGGTGCACGGGCTGTCGAACGAGGCCCGGCAGCGGCTCGCGGAAGTGCGGCCCGAGACGATCGGCCAGGCCGCACGCATTCCCGGCCTCACGCCGGCGGCGGTCGCGCTGCTGCTCGTGCACCTGAAGAAGCGTGATCGCGCGGCCTGAGCGTCGCGGACGCGGCGCGTGGCGCTGAGGGCGCGGATCGGGATCCTGGCCGCGCTCGGCGCTGCACTCGCGGTCGGCGGCTACCGCCTCGAACGCGCCCGGTCGCCGCGACGTCCGGCGCGTCCGGCCCCGAGCGTGCTGCGCCGGGCGATCGGCGGCGAGCCGGAGAGCCTCGACCCGGCCGCGGCGCGCTCCGAGGCGGCGCTCACGGTGCTGCGCGACCTCGACGAGGGCCTGACGACGATCGCTCCGGACGGCCGGCCGAGACTGGCGGCCGCGGATCGCGTCGCGGTCTCCGCGAACGGCCTGCGCTACACGTTTCACCTGCGGCGCGACGCCCGCTGGTCGAACGGCGCGCCGGTCCTTGCCGCGGATTTCGTCGCGGCG
>JAJXYU010000099.1 GCA_021780395.1 Pseudomonadota bacterium | reverse complement strand
AGCCCGATCCTGGAGACCCGCAGCGTCGGCATCGGGGGCGCATTGGTCGTGGTCGTCGCGGTGCTCGCGGCCCTCACGCTGCTGCCCGCGTGCCTGGCGCTCCTCGGACGACGGATCGAGCGCTGGCCGGTCGGCGTCGGCGCGTTCAAACGCGCCGACCGCGCGACGGTCTGGCGGCGCCTCGCCGGTTGGACGACGCGGCGTCCCGTGCTGAGCCTCGCGTTCTCCGGCTTGATGCTCGCCGCGCTCGCGTCACCGATCCTCGGGGCGCGGAGCGGCTTCTCGAACGAACCGTGGTTCCTGCCGAAGGGGCTCGAGTCGCGGGTCGGCATGGAAATGCTCGCCGCGCTCGGCTATGACGATTCGGGGCTCGATCTGCGGATCGTCGTTCAATCGACCGACGGCATGCCGTTGCTTGCTGTGTCGCATCAGTCGGCGCTCGCCGCCTACGTCCGGCGCCTCGCGGTCGTGCCCGGCGTCGCCGCGATCGCCTCGCCGCTGTCGGCGTCGGCCCCTGCCGCGCGCGCCGCGTATCTCAGCCGCGATGGACGGGCGGGCCTGTTCGACGTCTCGCCGGTCCGCGGCGTCACCCTCGCGCAGGCGCAAGCGCTCGCGCGCGTTCTGCAGCGGCTGGCGCCCGCCGGCCCCTTCCGGGCGACCGTCGGTGGCACGCCCGTCTATTACAACGATTTCGACTCGGCGATGTGGCACAGCTTTCCGAAGGTGTTCGGCTTCGTGATCGTGGCGACGCTCGCGCTGCTCTACGGCGCGTTCCGTTCCCTGGTCCTCCCGGTGAAGGCGGTCGTCGCGAACCTGCTCGCGATCGCGGCGGGTTACGGCGCGGTGGTCGCGATCTTCCAGTTCGGCTGGTTCGGCTGGCTGGTCGGGCTCGAGCGGCCGTTCGCGGCCATCGCGCTCGAGGTTCCCCTGATGATCTTTTGCCTCAGTTTCGGGCTGTCGATGGATTACGAACTGTTCTTGCTGTTCCGGATCCAGCGCGAATATCTCGCCCATGGCGACAACGAGCGGGCGACCGTCGACGGGCTGGCCGCGGTCGCGCCGGTGATCACGGGTGCCGGCCTGATCATGGCGGTCGTGTTCGGGGCATTCGCCGGCGCGGCGCTGCCCGCGCTGAAGATGATCGGCGTCGGCCTGTGCGTTTCGGTGCTGGTCGACGCGACCGTGATCCGCGGGGTGGTCGTGCCGGCGTTCATGAGCGTCGCCGGGCGCTGGAATTGGTATCCGGGCGCGCACCGGCGGGGCCGTCGCCAATAAAAGACACTGGGGCGGAATCCTGAACCGCGGTTAATCTTCCGATCTTCGACAGGCTCAACGTCACCGGAGGGAGGCAACGCGATGGCGCTCTGGAAGGAAATCACCACACCGACCCCAACCGCACACCCCTCGGGGTCGTCCCCGCCGATCGATCGGCCGACGCCTGAACCGCCCCCGGCGCCCCTGGCGCCCCCGCCGCCCGCGGCGCGCAAGGCGCGCGAACCCGTCGACGGCGGCGACTCGATGATCGCCGCGAACATCACGATCGAAGGCAAGATCGAGGGATCGGGCAACGTTCGTATCGCGGGCCGATTCAAGGGCGACGTGCGCATCGACGGCAACTTCAACATCGAGCCGGGCGCGCACCTGACGGGTCAGGTGCTCGCCGGTGTCGTGGTCGTCGGCGGCGAACTGCAGGGCAACATCGAATCGGCGAAGCGCGTCGACGTGCTCGACGGTGGCGTGATCGTCGGCGACGTGAAGGCCGGATCGATCACCGTCGCGGCCGGTTCGCGGATGCGGGGACACGTCGAATTCGGATGGGGAGACGAGAAGCCGCCGAAGCTCGACAGCGGCCGATGAGCGCCGCGCGCCAGGGATCGATCGGCGCAACGCGAGTCTGCCCTCATTGCAAGGCCACGATCCTCGCGAGCGCGAGCGTGTGCCCCGCGTGCCAGCATCATTTGCGATTCAATCCGTCGGCCGGCGGCCCGTCCGCCGGCGGAGCGCGACCGGCGGGTCGGATCGCAATGCGCATCGAGGGGACGATCGGCCACGAATCCGTCGAACAGAGCTGCGAGTACTGCGTGGTGGTGACGATCACCAATCGGCTCGGCGAGCGCATCGCGCGGCAAGTCGTCGGGGTCGGCGCGATCGCGCCGGGCGAGCGGCATGGCTACAGCCTGTCGGTCGAGCTGATCCCCGCCGCGGAGGGCGCGCCGAGCGCTCAGGCGGCCCCGAACGGGCCGCGGTCCGCCGCCGATCGCCGCGCCTAGGAGGCGCCCTTGCGTTCGATGTCGATGAAACGCAGGAACTCGGCGCGCGTGCTGCCGTCCTTGCGGAACGTCCCGAGCATGCTGCTCGTGACCATGGACACGCCCCGCTTGTGCACCCCGCGCGTCGTCATGCATTGATGAACGGCGTCGATCACGACGCCGACGCCGCGCGGCTTCAGTACTTCGTTGATGCAGGCCGCGATCTGCGCCGTGAGCTTTTCCTGGACCTGGAAGCGGCGCGCGAAGCCGTCGACCACGCGCGCGAGCTTGCTGATTCCGACGACCCGGTCGGTCGGCAGGTAACCGATGTGTGCGCGGCCGATGATCGGTGCCATGTGGTGCTCGCAGAACGATTCGAAGGCGATGTCGCGCAGCACGACCATCTCGTCATAGCCCTCGACCTCCTCGAACGTGCGCCGCAGATACGCGCCGGGGTCGACCGAGTAGCCGGAGAACCAGTCCGCGTACGCGCTCACCACGCGTTTCGGCGTGTCGCGCAGGCCCTCGCGGCTCGGGTCCTCGCCGGCCCACCGCAGCAGGGTGCGGATGGCCTCTTCGGCGTCACGGCGGCCGACGCGGCGTCGAGTGTTCACGGCGGTTCGTTGCTTCACGGTCTGCCCCTCGGGATGCATTGAGTCCGGATCGATACGATAGCATCGTGCGCGCGCTCAGCCACCGCCGTCCCCCTCCCGACGCTCGAGGGCGTCGAGGATCTCCTCGACCAGTATCGGTCCGCGATAGGCGAACCCCGTGTAGACCTGGATCAGGTTCGCGCCGGCCGCGAGCGTCGCGAGCGCCGAACGGGCGTCGAAGATCCCGCCGACGCCGACGATCGGAAAATCGCGGGGCAGTCGCGCGCGAAGGCGGGTGATCGCCGCAATCGACTTCGCATGCAGCGGCGCGCCACTCAGCCCGCCGGTGATGCCGGGCGGCAGCGCCGCGTCGAACGGCTGCAGCCGGTTCGAGGTGTTGGTCGCGATCACGCCGTCGACTGCGAGTGCCGGGATCTGGTCGGCCAGCCGGTCGAGCGCTTCGGCGTCGAGATCGGGCGCGATCTTCACGAAGATCGGGACGCGCCGGCTCCCACGGCGCACGAACTCCGTCCGGGCTTCGACGAGCGGGCCGACGACCCGCTCCAGCGCGCTCCGGTCCTGCAGTTCGCGCAACCTCGCCGTGTTCGGGGAGGACACGTTCACCGCGAAGTAGTCGGCGTAGCTGAACAGCCGTCGGAAGACCGCGAGGTAGTCGTCGCCGGCGCGTTCGATCGGCGTGTCGGCGTTCTTGCCGATGCTGATCCCGACGATGCCCTGGTACGCGCGCCGTTCGAGGCGGGAGGCGACGTACTCGGCACCCTTGTTGTTGAATCCCATCCGGTTCACGAGTGCCCGCTCGGCACTCAGGCGGAACATCCGCGGCCGCAGATTTCCCGGCTGCGGCCGTGGCGTCACGGTTCCGATCTCGACGTGACTGAAGCCGAGTGCACCGAGCGCATCGAGGTAGTCGGCATTCTTGTCGAAGCCGGCGGCGAGTCCGAGCGGATGCTCGAAATGCAGGCCCGCGCAGTCGAGTGCGAGCGCGCGGCGCGGCGCGGGGCGCGGCCAGAGCGGGCGCAGGCACTGCAGGCCGACGAGTCCGAGCCCGTGCGCCCGTTCCGGGTCCAGACGTCGCAGCAGCGGAAGGGCTGCGCCGATCGCCGCCTGTTCCACGGTTCGGATCAGTCGCCGCATCGTGTCGGCTCCGGTTTGCGCATGGTGATCATCCGATTCAGCGGTTCGAGTAGTCCAGGCGCCATCCGCCGGTCGCATCCGAGAGCTTGGTGACCCCGCCGTGGTCGAGGTGCACCCGCACGAAGGCTTCCGGTGGCAAATCGAGCGCGATCGTCAGCAACGCCCGCAGCGGGCCGATCGGTCCGACCACCGCGAGCGCCTCATCGGACCGGGCGAGCATCGCTTCCCAGGCCGCGGCGACCCGCGCGTGCATCGACGCGTACGACTCGCCGTCCGGCGGCGGTTGGCTCCAGAACTCGCGGCTCCACGCATCGGTCTGCGCGCGAGGGATGTCGCGCCAGCGGCGGCCTTCCCAGCGACCGAAGTCCATCTCCCGCAGGCGGTCGTCCACGCTGACGCTCGATCCGAGCGCCTCGGCCAGGTGGTCCGCGAGGCGACGGCAGCGGCACGCCGCGGCCGTGACGAGCGGCGTGGCGGCCGGCAGCGCTGCGAGGACGTGCTGCGCGCCGGCGGGGAAATCGGCGGCCGGGGGCACGTCGAGACGGCCGTGGCAAACCTCCGGATCCACGTCGGGCCGGGTGTGGCGGATCAAATAGACGTCCATGGCTGCGCTCCCCGGCGTCAGGCGCGGCGCTTGCGCGACGGCCGATCCGCGGGCTGCGCGAGCGCCATGCCGTCCCGCTCGAGCGTCGCCTTCAGGTAGTGCCCGGTGATCGACGCGGGATCGCCGGCGATCGTCTCCGGGGTGCCGGTCGCGACGATCCGTCCGCCACCGTCGCCGCCCTCGGGGCCGAGGTCGACGACCCAGTCGGCGGTCTTGATCACGTCGAGGTTGTGTTCGATCACGACCACGGTATTGCCCTCGTCCCGCAAGCGCTGCAGCACCTTCAGCAGCAAGGCGATGTCGGCGAAGTGCAGACCGGTGGTCGGTTCGTCGAGGATGTAGAGCGTGCGCCCGGTCGCCCGCTTGGACAGTTCGCGGGACAGCTTCACGCGCTGAGCCTCTCCGCCGGACAGCGTCGTGGCGCTCTGGCCAAGCCGCACGTAGGACAAGCCCACATCGAGCATCGTCTGCAGCTTCGGGTGCACGGTCGGTACCGCCGCGAAGAACGGCGCCGCCTCCTCGATCGTCATCTCGAGCACCTCGTGGATGTTCTTGCCCTTGAAGCGCACCTCGAGGGTCTCTCGGTTGTACCGCTGGCCGCGGCAGACGTCGCAGGGCACGTACACGTCCGCGAGGAAGTGCATCTCGACCTTGATCACGCCGTCGCCCTGACAGGCCTCGCAGCGGCCTCCCTTCACATTGAAGCTGAAGCGCCCGGATCCGTAGCCGCGCGCGCGCGCCTCGGGCATCGTCGCAAAGATCTCGCGAATCGGGGCGAAGAGTCCGGTGTAGGTTGCCGGGTTCGAGCGCGGCGTGCGGCCGATCGGGCTCTGGTCGATCTCGATCACCCGGTCGACGTGTTCGAGTCCGTCGATCCGTTCGAAGCGTCCCCCCGAGGCCGGGCCGCGGCTCAGCCGCGCCGCCACCGCTCGATACAGGGTGTCGTTGATCAAGGTCGACTTCCCCGACCCGGACACGCCGGTCACGCAGGTGAGCAGGCCGATCGGGAACTCCGCGGTCACGGACTTCAGATTGTTCGCGTGCGCGCCGACGATGCGCAACAGGCGCTTCGGATCGGCGCGCCGCCGTTGGCCCGGCACTTCGATCCGCAGTGCCCCGCTGAGGTAGCGACCCGTGATCGATTCCGGCCGGGCCGCCACTTCCTGCGCCGTGCCCTGCGCGACCACGCGTCCGCCGTGCACCCCGGCGCCGGGGCCGAGATCGACGACGTGGTCGGCCTGGCGGATCGCGTCCTCGTCGTGTTCCACGACGATCACCGTGTTGCCGAGATCGCGGAGCCTGGCGAGGGTGTCGAGCAAGCGCTGGTTGTCGCGCTGGTGCAGGCCGATCGAGGGTTCGTCGAGGATGTACATCACCCCGACGAGCCCGGAGCCGATCTGGCTCGCGAGACGAATGCGCTGTGCCTCTCCGCCGGACAGGGTGTCCGCGCTGCGATCGAGCGTGAGGTATCCGAGCCCCACGTTCGCGAGGAATGCGAGTCGATCGGCGATCTCCTTGACGATCCTCGCGGCGATCTCGCCGCGCCAGCCGCCGACCGTGACCGCCTCGAAGAAGCGACGCGCCTCGTCGACCGAGAGCGCGGCGACCTGCGGAAGGCTGCGGCCCGCGACGAACACGTGCCGCGCGGCGCGGTTCAGGCGCGTTCCCCGGCATTGCGGACACGCGCGCGTGGAACGGAATCTCGCGAGCTCCTCGCGCACCGCGGCCGACTCGGTCTCCGCGTAGCGGCGCTCGAGGTTGTGCACGATGCCCTCGAACGCATGGCGGCGGCGCACCGCGCCGCCGTGGCCGTCGAGGTACTTGAACTCGATCGGCTCCTCGCCGCTGCCGTAGAGCAGCAGCTCCTTGGCCGCGTCCGTCAGGGACGCGAACGGCGCCTCGACGTCGAACGGGGCATGACGCGCGAGCGACTGGATCATCTGGAAGTAATGCGTGTTGCGCCGGTCCCAGCCGCGGACCGCGCCGGCGGCGAGCGACAGGCGGGGATTCGCGACGATCTTCGCCGGATCGAAGAACGACTGGGTGCCGAGGCCGTCGCAGCCCTCGCAGGCACCGACGGGACTGTTGAACGAGAACAATCGCGGCTCGAGCTCGCTCAGCGCGTAGCCGCAGACCGGGCACGCGAACTGGTCGGAGAACACGATCTCGGGGCGCTCGGGCTCGTCCGCGAACGCGATCTTCGCGATGCCTTCGCCGATGCGCAGCGCCGTCTCGAAGGACTCGGCGAGCCGCTGCGCGAGGTCCGCGCGGACCTTGAAGCGGTCGACGATCGCCTCGACGTCGTGCTTGCGCCGCGGGTCGAGCTTCGGCGCGTCGCCGAGCTCGACGATCGCGCCGTCGATCCGCGCGCGCAGGAAGCCGGCGGACTGCAGTTCCTCGATCACCCCGGCATGCTCGCCCTTGCGCGCGGCGACCGCCGGCGCGAGCAACAGGAGCGCGGTGCCCGGCGGGACCGCGAGCACCGCGTCGACCATCTGGCTCACGGTCTGGGCGGAGAGGTCGATCCCGTGGTCGGGGCAGCGCGGTGTGCCGGTGCGCGCGTACAGGAGCCGCAGGTAATCGTAAACTTCCGTGACGGTGCCGACCGTCGAGCGCGGGTTGTGCGACGTCGACTTCTGTTCGATCGCGATCGCGGGCGACAGGCCGTCGATCGCGTCGACGTCCGGCTTCTCCATCATCGAGAGGAACTGCCGGGCATAGGTCGACAAGGACTCGACGTAGCGGCGCTGGCCTTCCGCATAGATCGTGTCGAACGCGAGCGAGGACTTGCCCGAGCCGGAGGGACCGGTCAGCACGATCAGCCGGCCCCGCGGCAGATCGAGGTCGATGTTCTTGAGGTTGTGGGTCCGGGCGCCGCGGATGCATATCTCGTGCATGGGACCCGATATCATACCCCGCGAAGGCTCCGCGAGCGGTGTACAATCGCGCCGGCGCCCACCAACCGGAGCTAGCGATGGCACGCGGAGTCAACAAGGTGATCCTGATCGGCAACCTCGGGGCGGATCCCGAGACCCGCTCGATGCCGAGCGGCATGACGGTCACGAACGTGCGGATCGCGACCAGCGAATCCTGGAAGGACAAGGCCACCGGCGCCCAGCAGGAGCGGACCGAGTGGCACAACATCGCGTTCTTCGGGCGACTCGCGGAGATCGCCGCCGAGTACCTGCGCAAGGGTTCGCAGGTGTTCGTCGAAGGGCGGTTGCGCACCCGCAAGTGGCAGGACAAGCAAGGGAACGATCGGTACACGACCGAGATCGTCGCCGACAACATGCAGATGCTCGGTGGCCGCGGCGGCACGGGTCCGGGCGAGCGTGGGTCGGCGGGGGCGCCGCCGCGCGACGAGTACGATCAGACCCCGGCGCCGGCCACCGGGAAAGAGGACTTCGACGACGACATCCCGTTCTAGCGCCGCTCCGTTCGGTCGTCCGCGGGCGTCAATCGTCGGCGATGGCTTCCCCGGGAAACAGGGCGTCGGTGAATCCGAATCGGGTCAGATCGCGGATGCGGCGCGGGTAGAGGATGCCGTCGAGGTGATCGACCTCGTGCTGGACGACACGCGCATGGAAGCCGTCGACCGTGCGATCGATCCGGGATCCGTCGGCGGCGAAGCCGACGTACCGGAGCCGACGATAGCGCGGGACGAGGCCGCGCAGACCGGGGACCGACAGGCAGCCTTCCCAGCCGTCCTCCTGCTCCTCGCCGATCGGGGTCAGCACCGGGTTGATCAGCACCGTCGCCGGCACGGATTCGGCGTCCCGGTAACGCGGGTTGCGGTCGACCGCGAAGACCACGACGCGCAGTCCGACGCCGATTTGCGGTGCGGCGAGACCGGCTCCGTCCTGGTGGTGCATCGTGTCCCACAGGTCGGCGACCAGCGCCTCGAGCGCCGGCGTGCCGAACGCCTCCACGGGCGCGGCGACCGTCAGGAGCCGAGGATCGCCCATTTTCAGAACGTCGCGAATCGCCATGGTTGCGGGTATCTTATCGACCTTTTCACGATGAGCCTATGCCGGGACTCCTCTACATAAAGACGTTCGGTTGCCAGATGAACGAGTACGACTCCGACAAGATGCGGGACGTGCTCCTGGCCGCCGAAGGCATGAGCCTCACCGATGATCCGGCCGCGGCGGACGTGCTGCTCATGAACACCTGTTCGGTCCGCGAAAAGGCGCAGGACAAGGTGTTCTCGCTGCTCGGCGAGTGGCGTCTGCTCAAGCAACAGCGACCCCAGGTCCTCATCGGGGTCGGCGGGTGCGTCGCGAGCCAGGAGGGCGAGGGGATCACCGCGCGTGCCCCGTTCGTCGACCTGGTGTTCGGGCCGCAGACGCTGCACCGGCTGCCCGAGATGATCCGTCGCGCGAAGCGCAGCGGCCGTTCCCAGGTCGACGTGAGCTTCCCCGAGATCGAGAAATTCGACCGATTGCCGGAACCGCGCGCCGAGCGGGCGACCGCATTCGTCTCGATCATGGAAGGATGCAGCAAGTACTGCAGCTTCTGCGTCGTTCCGTACACGCGGGGCGAGGAGATCAGTCGCCCGTTCGACTCGGTGCTCGCCGAGATCTCGCGGCTCGCGGCCCAGGGCGTCCGGGAGGTCACCTTGCTCGGGCAGAACGTGAATGCCTACCGCGGGGTCGCCGCGGATGGCGCCGGGACCGATCTCGCGACCCTGATCCACTACGTCGCGGCGATCGGCGGGATCGAGCGGATCCGGTTCACGACGTCCCATCCGCTGGATTTCGACGACAGCCTGATCGAAGCGTACGCGAACGTGCCGAAGCTCACTCACGCATTGCACCTCCCGGTCCAGAGCGGCTCGGACCGGATCCTCGCGGCGATGAAACGCGGCCACACGGTGCTCGAATACAAGCACAAGCTCCGCAAGCTCCGTGCGGTTCGCCCCGACATCAGCATCTCCACGGACCTCATCGTCGGCTTTCCCGGGGAGACGGACGCGGATTTCGAGGCGACGATGCAACTCGTCGTGGATGCGGGATTCGACCAGAGTTTCAGTTTCCTCTACAGCCGGCGCCCGGGGACGCCGGCGGCCGCGCTGGCGGACGAGGTGCCGGCCGAGGTCAAGCAGCGACGGTTGATTGCATTGCAGCAACGGCTGTCGGAGCAGGCGTACGCGATCTCGGCGCGCATGGTCGGCACCCGCCAGCGCGTGCTGGTCGAGCGCCCCTCCAAGCGGGATGCGCGGCAACTCGCGGGCCGCACCGACAACAACCGCTGGGTGAACTTCGATCCGCCGCCGGGTCGCGCGAGCGCGTTGATCGATCGCTTCGTCGACGTCGTGATCACCGAAGCGCTGCCGAACTCGCTCCGGGGGCGGCTCGTCGGGGAACCGACGCCGTGAGCGTCGCCCCGCCGATCCACGAGGTGATCCTCGAACCGTCGGACAACGTGCGGCTCGCCGAACTCTGCGGACCGCTGGACGCGCATCTGCACGAGATCGAGCGTCGCCTCGGCGTCGAGATCCGTCGTCGGGCCAACCGGTTCCAGATCGTCGCCGAGGAGCCGGTCGCGCGTCGCACCGAAGCGGTGCTGCGCTCCCTGTACGAGCGCTCGCACCGCGAGCCGATCGATCCGGAGCGCGTGCACCTGGCCCTGCAGGAAGTCGCGATGGGCGAGGCACAGGACCCCGGGGTCTCGGCCACCGCGCCGGGGGAACTGAAAGTGCGCACCACGCGCGGCGCGGTGCGCGCCCGGGGGCGCAGCCAGCTCGACTACCTGCACAACGTGCGCACGCACGACCTGACCTTCGGGATCGGACCTGCGGGTACCGGCAAGACCTATCTCGCGGTCGCCTGCGCGGTCGAGGCGCTCCAGGACGAACGCGTCCGTCGGATCGTGCTCGTCCGCCCGGCGGTCGAGGCCGGTGAACGGCTGGGCTTCCTCCCGGGCGATCTGACCCAGAAGGTCGATCCGTACCTGCGCCCGATGTACGACGCGTTGTACGAGATGATGGGTTTCGAGCGGGTCGCGAAGCTGATCGAGCGCAACGTGATCGAAGTCGCCCCGCTCGCGTTCATGCGTGGGCGGAGCCTGAACGATTCGTTCGTGATCCTCGACGAGGGGCAGAACACCACCAACGAGCAAATGAAGATGTTCCTCACGCGGATCGGTTTCGGCTCGAAGGCCGTCGTGACCGGCGACATCACCCAGACCGACCTGCCGACCGCGAAGCAGTCGGGTCTGCGGACCGTGATCGACATCCTGCGGGACGTGCCCGGGATCGCGTTCACGATGTTCAGTTCGCGCGACGTGGTTCGTCACCCGCTGGTACAGCGCATCGTCCAGGCCTATGAATCGAGTGCCTCGGCGCCGACTCCCGAGCCGCCGTGAGCCCCCGCTCGCGCTCGCGCTGAGCGTCAGGGCACGCCGTCCCTGGGTTCCCGGCCGAGCGGACTTCGAGCGGTGGGTGGCCGCGGCGCTTCCCCCGTCGGGCCCGCCGGTCGATCTGTCGATCCACGTCGTCGGCAGCGTCGCGAGTCGCCGCTTGAACGAACGTTATCGTGGCAAGCCGAAACCGACCAACGTGCTGTCGTTCGCGGGGGCGGGCCGGACGCCCGAGGGCCGCTCGGATCTCGGCGAACTCGTGATCTGCGCGCCGCTCGTCGCACGCGAAGCGCAGGTTGGCGGCCGATCGATCCGGGCCCACTGGGCACACCTCACGGTGCACGGCGTCCTGCACCTGCGCGGATTCGATCACGAATGCGACCGCGACGCCCGCAAGATGATCGCAAGGGAAGTCCAAATTCTTGATCGAATTGGATTTTCCGATCCGTACCGCTGATCGAGTATCCTGGTACCGCGATGTCCGAGCAGTCACACGGCGGCACTGGTCGCTGGCTCAAACGAATCACCAAGTCGATGGCGGGCGAGCCCCGTGATCTCGCCGAGCTGACCGAGGAGCTGCGCGAAGCGAGCGATCGCGGCCTGTTCGACGGCGACGCGCTCGCGATGCTCGAGGGCGTGCTGTCGGTCGCCGACACCCAGGTCCGCGACATCATGGTCCCGCGTTCGCAGATCGTCTTCGTCGAGCACGACGAATCGCCCGAGCGCATCGTCGCGCACGTCGTGGAGTCCGGCCATTCGCGGTTTCCGGTGATCGGCGAGGACCGCGACGAAATCGTCGGGATCCTGCTCGCGAAAGACCTGTTGCGCCTGCAGATCGCGGGCGCGGAAGAGTTCGCGATCCGCGAATACATGCGCCCGGCCGTGTTCGTTCCGGAAAGCAAGCGGCTCAACGTGCTGCTGAAGGAATTCCGCCGCAGCCACAATCACATCGCGATCGTCGTCGACGAATACGGCGGTGTGTCCGGTCTCGTGACGATCGAAGACGTGATCGAACAGATCGTCGGGGAAATCGACGACGAGCACGACGTCGAGGACGATCAGCCGATCCGCCGGGAGGGCCCGCGGGAGTTCTCGGTGCGCGCATTGACGCCGATCGACGAGTTCAACCGCTACTTCGGCACGGGTCTTCCCGACGAGGATTTCGATACGATCGGGGGACTGCTGATGCAGCAGTTCGGACGATTGCCGCGTCGCGGAGAGAGCGTGCGGGTCGAGGGACTCGAGTTCCGGGTGCTGCGTGCGGACCGGCGTCGGATCGAGATGCTGCGCGTCGCGACCCCGACCGATCACGAACCCCCGCCGGAGGAGGATCGGGGCCTCTCCGGTTAGGTCCGATCGCGGCTCGCGCCGATCTCGGGTATTCTCCCGGGCCATCATGCAAGAACGATACGAACCGGCCACGATCGAGGCTGAAGCGCAGAAATACTGGGAAGAACGCGGCTGTTTCGCGGCGACCGAGGACCGCTCCCGCGAGAAGTACTACTGCCTGTCGATGTTCCCCTACCCGAGCGGCCGGTGCCACATGGGCCACGTCCGCAACTACACGATCGGCGACGTGCTCGCCCGCTTCATGCGGATGCAGGGGCGTAACGTACTGCAGCCGATGGGCTGGGACGCGTTCGGCCTGCCCGCGGAGAACGCGGCGATCGCGAACGGCATGCCGCCCGCGAAGTGGACCGACGACAACATCGCGACCATGCGGCGACAGCTCAAGTCGCTCGGCCTCGCAATCGACTGGAGGCGGGAGATCGCGACTTGCCGGCCGGATTATTACCGCTGGAACCAGTGGCTGTTCCTGCGGATGCTCGAGCGCGGAATCGCGTATCGCAAGACCGGTGTCGTGAACTGGGATCCGGTCGATCGCACCGTGCTCGCGAACGAACAGGTGATCGACGGGCGCGGCTGGCGCACCGGCGCGCTCGTCGAGAAGCGCGAGATCCCGATGTACTACCTCGCGATCACGCGGTACGCCGAGCCCTTGCTCGAGGCGCTCGCGCAGCTGCCGGGCTGGCCGGAACGCGTGCGCACGATGCAGGCGAACTGGATCGGGCGCAGCGAAGGCGTGAACGTCGGATTTCCCTATGAGATTGGGGAGACACGCGGCGTTCTGCGCGTGTTCACGACCCGCGCTGACACCCTGATGGGCGTGACGTTCTGCGCGGTCGCGGCGGAGCATCCGCTCGCGGCGCTCGCGGCGAAGGACGATCCGGCGCTCGCGGCGTTCGTCGCGGAGTGCCAGCGCGGCCCGGCGATCGAGGCGGAGCTCGCGACGCAGGAAAAAAAGGGTATGCCGACCGGATTCTCGGTTCGGCACCCCTTGAGCGGCGAGGCGATCCCGGTCTGGGTCGGCAATTACGTGCTGATGAGCTACGGTGAAGGCGCCGTGATGGGCGTGCCCGCGCACGACGAGCGGGATTTCGAGTTCGCGAAGAAATACGGCTTGCCGATCCGCCGGGTGATCGACGTCGACGGCCGTCCGTATTCGACGCAGGCCTGGGAGTCCTGGTACGCAGACCACGGCCGCTGCGTCGATTCCGGCCGTTACGACGGGATGCCGACCGCGGCCGCGGTGGCCGCGATCGCGGCGGATCTCGCGCGCGCGGGACTCGGAGAGCTGCGGACGATCTGGCGCCTGCGCGACTGGGGCATCTCGCGACAACGATATTGGGGTTGTCCGATCCCGATCATCCAGTGTGCGGACTGCGGCCCGGTGCCGGTACCCGACTCGGACCTGCCGGTGCTGCTCCCGGAGGAGCTCGTGCCGGATGGCAGCGGCAATCCGCTCGCGAAGCACGAGGCGTTCCTCGCATGCCGCTGCCCGCGTTGCGGTGCGCCCGCGCGCCGGGAAACCGACACGATGGACACGTTCGTGGACTCGTCGTGGTACTTCCTGCGCTACGCGTGCAACGACACCGCCGCGTCGATGGTCGACGCCCGGGTCGACTATTGGCTGCCGGTCGACCAGTACATCGGCGGGATCGAACATGCGATCCTGCACCTGCTGTACTCGCGGTTCTGGACGCGGGTGATGCACGATCTGGGACTGGTGTCCTTCCAGGAGCCGTTCACGAACCTGTTCACCCAGGGCATGGTGCTCAACGAGGTCTTCTACCGGAAGCCCGCGTCGGGGCGGATCGAGTATTTCAACCCGACGGACGTCGAGATCCGGATCGACCCCGACGACAAGCGGCGCATCGCGACCCTGCGCTCGGACGGGGGCGAGGTGATCTCGGGCGGCGTCGTCACGATGTCGAAGTCGAAGAACAACGGCGTCGATCCGCAGGCGCTCGTGGAGGAATACGGCGCCGACACCGCGCGGCTGTTCACGATGTTCGCCGCGCCGCCGGAGCAGACGCTCGAATGGTCGGACGAAGGGGTGCAGGGCGCCTACCGCTTCCTCAAGCGCGTGTGGAAGGCCGTGTACGACCACGTCGACGCCGGGCCGGTCGCGCCGCTCGAGCGGGCGAGCCTGGAGGAGACGCAGCGCGCGCTCCGGCGCCTGTCCCATCACACGCTCGCGAAGGTCGGTGACGACATCGGCCGCCGGCGCACGTTCAATACCGCGATCGCCGCGGTGATGGAGTTGATGAATGCGCTCGGACGGTTCGAGCCCCGCGGAGCGCAGGATCGGGCGGTGCTGCACGAGGGGCTCGAGATCGCGGTGCTGTGCCTGTCGCCGATCGTTCCGCACCTCGCGCACGCGCTGTGGCGTGAACTGGGTCACGATACCGCGATCGTCGACGAACGCTGGCCGGCGGTCGATGCCGCGGCGCTCGAGCAGTCGACGGTCGAGATCGTCGTGCAAGTCAACGGGAAACTGCGCGGGCGGGTCGCCGTGCCGTCCGGCGCCGATGCCGATGCGGTGCGCGCGGCCGCGCTCGCGGATCCGGCGGTCCGCCGGTTCGTCGGCGACGGCGCGATCCGCAAGGTCGTCGTCGTGCCCGGAAAGCTCGTGAATGTGGTCGTCTGACCGGTCGACCGTCGCTGGCCGGCCGGCATCGCGCTGGGCCGCGGTCGCGGTCGGCGCCGTGCTCGCCGCGGGATGCGGTTTTCGCCTCGCCGGGACCGCGCCGTTGCCCGCGTCGCTCGCACGACCCCATCTGTCGTTCAGCGATCCGTACTCGGACTTCGCGCGTTTCTTCGGCCAGGAGTTGCGCGACGCCGGTGCGACGCTCCAGGCGAGCGATGCGAGCGCGACCGCGACGGTCGACGTGAGCCGCGACACGGTCGAGCAGCGCGTGCTGTCGGTGTCGGCACAGAACATCCCCACGGAATACCTGTTGATCTACACGGTCACCTACTCCGTTCGGCACGCGGGCAAGGAGTTGCTCGCGCCACAGACGATCAGCCTGTCGCAGGACTACAGCTTCTCCGAGCAGGCGGTGCTCGCGAAGGAGCACGAAGCAGACCGCTTGCGGCGGCAGATGGCGCGGGAACTCGCGGCGATCGCGATGCGCCGCATCGCGAGCTTGAAATAAGGATGCCGACGGCCGGCGCCGGCGTGCGGTCGTTCGTCGAGGTCGACCCGGTCGACCTCGCGGTGCTGCTCGCGCGATACGGGCTGCAGCTCGAGCGGGTCGTGGTCGGCGAGCCGATCCCCGGTTCCTACTGGGGGGACTCGGAGGCGGGACTCCTCGGCGATCGACTCTACGTCCGAGCCGATACGCCCGTTCATTCCCTGTTGCACGAGGCCTGTCACTACGTGTGCATGACGGCGGAGCGGCGGACCGGACTCGATACCGACGCGGGTGGGGATTTCGCCGAGGAGAACGCGGTCTGTTACCTGCAGATCGTGCTCGCGGACCAGGTTCCGGGATTCGGCCGCGATCGAATGCTCCGGGACATGGATGCGTGGGGATATACCTTCCGGCTCGGCAGCGCGGTCGCGTGGTTCACGGAGGATGCGGCCGACGCCCGTCGGACGCTCCTCGACTGGGGGCTGCTCGAGCCCGGCGGTCGACCGACCTTCCGCTGCCGCTGAGGAGCGCTTCGATGCCGCGGTCGTCCTGGATCGAGCGGATCGCCGGCTTCGCCGAGGAGGCCGGGTCGCGCGCCGCGTTCGCGGCGGCGAACCTCCCGGCGGCCCTCGGCGCCTACACGCGTCGCCGCGACGTGGCCTACGGCCCCGATCCGCGCCAGCGCGTGGACGTGTACGTGCCGGACGGGATGCCGTTGACGCCGCGCCCCGTGGTCGTGTTCTGGCACGGGGGCCGTTGGTCGCAGGGGGACAAGCGGGACTATCGTTTCGTCGGCGCCGCGCTCGCCGAGATCGGCTGCGTCGCGGTGCTGGCGAACTATCGACTGTACCCGCAGGTCCGCATGGCCGGCTTCATGCAGGACGCGGCCCTCGCGGCGAGTTGGGCGGCTGAGTATGCGCGCGAGTTCCACGACCCGGGGCGACTCGTGCTGATGGGGCATTCGGCCGGCGCGATGCTCGCGGCGCTGGTCACGCTCGACACCCGGCATTTCGAAGCGGCGGGGCGGGAGGTTCCGCGGATCGCGGGCGTGATCGGGCTGTCCGGCCCGTACGATTTCCTGCCGCTGGTCGATGCGGACCTGCTCGAGATCTTCGGTCCCGAGGAGGCGCTGCCCGCGTCGCAGCCGATCCGCTTCGCCCGTCCCGGCGTCCCGCCGATGCTGCTCGTGCACGGTGCCGCCGACGAGACCGTCTGGCCGAAGAACTCGCGCAACCTCGCCGCCGCGCTCGGCGCGTGCGGCGCCGAGGTGACGTTGCGCCTGCTGCCGGGCCTGCGACACGCCGACACGGTCGCGGCGCTGAGCCTGCCGGCGCGCGGGCGCGCGCCGGTGCTGCGCGACGTCGATCGGTTCGTCCGCGGTCTCGGGGTGCCGGCCGGATACCGCGGACGCCAACCGGTACGCGCGGCCACCGAGCCTTGAGTCGCGCCGACCGTGCGCTGCGGCCCGGCCAGCCTCGCCGTCAGGCGCTGCGCGGCGGCTCCGCGGCACCGGCGACCGAATAGACGCGGCCGAACCGGTTGGCGAGGAACTTCGGCAACGCGATGTCCTCCTGCCGCACGAGTCCCGCCTGCGGCAGCTCGCCGGATGCCAGCAGGTCGAGCACGGTGCAGATGCCCGACGCGGTCGTCAGCTGGATCGCGCTGCGCACGCGCCCGCCGACCGGCGCTGCATAGATCCGGTTCGCGTAGGTCTCCTGGACCAACTGGCCGCCGCGCAGGCCGGTCACCGTGACGAACACGATCACGACGTCCTGCAGCGTCACCGGCAGCGCGCTCTCCAGGATCTCCTTCAGCAACTCGCGGCGGTCGCGCAGCCGCAGGTCGTTCAGCAGGACCTTCATCAGCGCGGCGTGACCGGGATAGCGGATCGTCCGGTAGTTGAGATTGCGCACCTTGCCGGCGAGCGTCTCGCACAGCGTGCCGAGGCCGCCGGAGGTGTTGAACGCCTCGTAGCGATCGCCGTCGAGCGAGAATTCCTCGAGTTCCTCGAGGGGCTGCGTCTCGCGGAGTTCGCCATTCACGATCGCCTCGCACGGCTGGCAGTACTCGTTGATCACGCCGTCCGTGCTCCAGGTGAGGTTGTAGTTCAGCGCGTTCGACGGGAATTTCGGCAGTGCGCCGACCCGCATCCGCACGTCGTGCAACTCGTCGAACCGGGACGCGAGATCCGAGGCCACGATCGTGATGAACCCCGGCGCGAGGCCGCATTGCGGGATGAACGCGGTGCGAGCGCCATTCGCGAGCTGCTTGACCGCGCGGGTGCTCGTGACGTCCTCGGTCAGGTCGAGATAGTGCGCGCCGCCCGTCTTCGCGGCTTCGGCGATCGCCCGGGTCGCATGGAACGGTGCCGCGCTCAGCACCGCGAACTGTCCCGCGGTCGCGCGCCGCAGCCCCGCCGTGTCCTCGATGTCCACCGCGAGCTTGGTCACGGGCCGCGAGGTCTCGAGCCGCTCGAGCTGCGCGCTCGAGCGATCCACGATCGTGACCGCGTAATCGCCCGATCCGGCGAGGTTCTCGGCGATCATCGCGCCGATCTTGCCCGCGCCGATCACGACCACGTTCTTCATAGTGCCTCCGGATTCGAATTCGCTGCTGGGAATGCGGTATTTTTCGCCAGCGCGCGGCCGATGGGTACCGTCGAATGCGCCAAAATGACGTACGATATTGGTCGTTTTGACTACCTGGTTCGTCGAAATGTCGGATCCGATCGACGAGAAGCTGCTTGCCGCGCTGCGCGAGGACGGTCGCGCGTCGGTCGCCGCGCTCGCGCGCGCGGTCGGACGCTCGCGCACCAGCGTGCAGAGCCGCCTGCGCCGGCTGGAGCGGCAGGGGGTGATCCTCGGCTACGCGGTGCGCATCGCACCCGAGCATGCCGAGGGCGCGGTGCGCGCGCACGTCTCGATCAAGGTCGGCCCCAAGGAGGCGCGCGGCGTGATCGGCGAGCTGCGCCGGATCAAGGCGGTCCGGGTGCTGCATTCGGTCAGCGGGGAACTCGATCTGATCGCGGTCGCCGCGACCGCGAGCGTCGCGGAAATGGACGAAGTGATCGATCGAATCGGGGCGATCGCCGGCGTCGAGCGCACGATCTCCTCGATCATCCTGTCGACGAAGTTCGACCGCTGACGGGCGGCGGGCTGCGGCGGCGGAGCGGGCGGTACCGTCAACCGTTCGTCATCCGGGTTTGCTAGGCTTGGGCGCCGTTCGAAGGATTCCGGAGGTTCGCCGATGAAGTTCTCGTTGCGTCTCGCCGCTCTGGTGTGCGGGTGGATGTCGTTGTCTTCGACCGCGGCCCTCGCGGGGTCCGCGGCGCCCGCGCACGGTGCGGCGCCGCCGATCCGGCACGTGTTCCTGATCGTGCTCGAGAACGAGCCGTTTCACGCGACGTTCGGGCCGGGGTCGGCGGCCCCGTACCTCGCCCGCACGCTGCCGCGCCGCGGCGCATTGCTCACGCAATACTACGGCGTCGGGCACTTCAGCCTCGACAACTACCTCGCGATCGTGAGCGGCCAGGCGCCGAACCCCGATACGCAGCAGGATTGCCCGATCTATCGGGACTTCGTCGCGACGGGTCCGGTCGGCGCGTACGGACAATTGCCGGGACGCGGTTGCGTGTACCCTGCGAGCGTCAAGACGATCGCCGATCAACTCGAGGCGGCCGGCTTCAGCTGGAAGGGGTACATGGAGGACATGGGCCGCGATCCGGCGCGCGAGCGCTCGACCTGCGGCCATGCGGTGCTCGGCAGCCGCGATCCGACGGAGACCGCGACGCGGACCGACGAGTACGCGGCGAAGCACGATCCGTTCGTCTATTTCCATTCGATCATCGACGATGCCGCTCGCTGCGACGCGCACGTGGTGAATCTCGATCGGCTGCGCAGCGATCTGCGGCGCGCCGCGACGACGCCGAACTTCGCGTTCATCACGCCGAGTCTGTGCCACGACGGCCACAATTCGCGCTGCGCCGACGGCAAGCCGGGCGGCCTGCAGGCGATCGACCGCTTCCTGAAGGTGTGGGTGCCGCGAATCACCCGCTCGCCGGCGTTCCGCAAGGACGGACTGCTGGTGATCACGTTCGACGAAGGCTCGAGCGGGGAGGCGTGCTGCGGCGAGCGGCGCTTGCCCGGCGGACCGGTGCCGGGCCAATTCGGGCCCGGCGGCGGGCGCGTCGGTGCGGTGCTCCTGTCTCCGTTCATCCACCCCGGTACCGTGTCGGCGATGCGGTACGACCACTACGCGCTGCTGCGCAGCATCGAGGGGTATTTCGGCTTGCCCGCGCTCGGCTATGCGGGTGCGCCCGGCGTGCGCGTGTTCGGATCCGACGTGTTCTGAGCCGCGGCGGATGCGGACCGGTCGGCGTCGTCGGCCGGCGTCTCGAGCAGTCCCCGCCGCCACAGCTTGCCGACCGCGGTCCTCGGCAGCGCGGCGCGGATCTCGAGTGCGGCCGGCAGTTCGTGGCGGCCGAGCTTGTCGGCGAGGAATTCGCGCAGCGCCTCGAGCGTGAGCGGCGGCGCGCCCGCGCGCAGCTTCACGAACGCCTTCGCGGACTGGCCGCGAACCGCGTCGCGGATCCCGATCACCAGCGCTTCCTCGACCGCGGGGTGTTCGTAGATCGCCTGCTCGATCATCGTGGGGTAGACGTTGAATCCGCCGGAAATGATCATGTCGTCCTTGCGGTCGACGAGATAGAACGAGCCGTGCTCGTCCTGGTAGCCGACGTCGCCGGTCAGCAGGAAGTCATCGACGTGGCTCGCGGCGCTCTGCGCGGGCGCGCGCCAGTAACCGCGCGCGACGTTCGGACCGCGCACACGGATCTCGCCGATCTCGCGGGCGCTCAGCACGCGGCGCGGGTCGTCGAGCGCGACGATCTGCATCTCGACGCCGGGCAGGGGCACGCCGATCAGTCCGGGCGCGTGCGCTTGATCCGGCAGCATGCGCGTTCCGGCGGGCGCGGTCTCGGTCATGCCCCAGCCGGCGCCGAGCTGGCGGCCGGTGCGCCGATGGATCGCGGCGACGATCTCGGTCGGCAGCGGCGCGCCCCCGGAGCTCAGCACGCGCAGCGAGGACAGATCGCGCCGCTCGATCGTCGGATGGTTCGCGATCGCGCTCCACATCGTCGGCACGCCGGCGAAGAACGTCGCACGTCCGATCTCGATGTCCCGCAGCGTGGTCTCGACGTCGAAGCGCGGCCGCAACAGCACCGTCGCGCCCCGGTCCAGGCCGAGCAGCAGGATCGTGGTCAGCGCGTAGATGTGAAACAGCGGCAGCGCGCAGATCAGCCGATCGCCGGGGCCCATCGGCGTGCCGGTGCCGGCGAACCAGGCACGGTAGGCGCCCACGGCCGCGGTCAGGTTCGCATGCGTCAGCATCGCGCCCTTCGGCTGCCCGGTCGTTCCGCCGGTGTACTGCAGCAGCGCGAGCGCGTCCGGATCGATCGGCGGCGCGCGCCGCGTCGGCACGCCGTCGCCCAAGCGCCGGAACGGGATCGCTCGGCGCGGGAGCGGGGTCGCGCGGGCGCCGGGATCGAAGTCACGCGCTTCGGCGACGATCAGACGGTCGATCACGCGTTCCTCGAGCAAGGCCGCGGCTCGATCGAGCGGCTCCGGGTCGTCGCTCGTGATCAGGATCCGCGTCTCGCTGTCCTCGAGCTTGAATCGCAGCCGACGCGGCGGGTCGAGCGGACTCAGGTGGGCGATGCGCCCTCCGGCGCGCAAGGTCCCGAAGAACGCGATCGGATGGAACGGCGTGTTCGGCAGATAGAGCCCCACGGAGACGCCGGGGCCCACGCCGAGCGCGGCGAGCCCCGCCGCCGCCGAGCGCTCCCGCTCGAGCAATTCACGATAGGTGATCATCCGGCCGGAGAAATCGATCGCGATGCCGTCGGGATCGCGCGCGACGGCTGCCTCCAGCAGCGCCGGGAGGCTCGTCGGTGGGTCCGGCAGATCCCACCGGAGCGTCGGCGGATACGCCGCCTCCCAGGCGAACGGCCGACCGCTCATCGGGCCGCGGATCGAGTGCCTCGGGCGAGGTGCCCGCTCTTGCGGTACAGGAGCGCGCGGTCGGGTGCCCGGATCGCGACCGTCGCGCCCGGCGGGAATCGCAACCACGCCCCCGCTGCGTGCACGCCACCGTCGACCTCGATCGAGCCCTCGACGACGAACCACTCGACGCCGGCGGGCCAGGTCTCCCGCAGCTCGCGGTGTCCCCGCGACAGCCGCAGCATCACCACGCGCTCCCACGGCGCCTCGAACAGCACGGCGCACTCGACGCCGGATCCGTCGCCCTTCCAGAGACCGGGATCGCGCGTGAAGAGCCGCAGCGGCTGGGTTTCCTCCGGGGGCATCTGCCGGAGCTTCACGAAGATCACGGTGCCCGGCGCGCTCGCCGGTGCGTGGCGGGAGCCCGGCGGATTGCGCACGTAAGAGCCGGCCGGAAAATCGCCGGTCTCGTCCGAGAACACCCCGTCGAGCACCAGGAATTCCTCGCCGGCGCCGTGTCCGTGCGCGGAGAACGCGGAGCCCGGGGCGTAGCGCACCAGCGAGGTCGCGCGGGCAACCTCGTCGCCGTCGCGCTCGAGCATTCGCCGGTCGACGCCAGGTATCGGTGATCGGACCCAGTCCAGGGAATCGCCGTCGACGATTGCCGGCCGGGTGAGATCCGCGTGCAGTTGCATCGTCCGCCCCCGCCGGCGCTTACTTCGCGGCTCCGCAGGGGCCGACGCGCTCGCCGGTCGTGTGCAGGCTCATCACGCTCGCGGGCAACGCGACCGGGCTGCCGCTGAAGCTCTGGTGCACGGTCCCGTCGATCATCACCTTGCGCTTGTCGGCCGACGGCGTGATCACGAACCGGTCGACCATCTTGGTCACCAACCCGTGGCTCTCGGCGGTGCAGCTCAAGCTCGTGTGCCATGCGCCGGCGGCGACCACCAGGGTCGGTGGGTCGCAGTGCACGCCGGGCGTGTGCGGGACCGGCATCGGCGGCTGCGTGTCGCTCGGCTTCACGCAGACCTTCCACTCGCTGTGCATCGAGCGACCGTTCATCATCCCGCTGCGGTAGGTCACCTGCGACTGATAGTGCCACTCGCCGGGGGCGAGAACCGGCGTCGCGGCGCGCGCCGCGACGCTCGAGGTCATGACCGCCAACGCGAACGTCGGCACGTATCGAGCAAGGGTTCGAGTGCGCATCGATCCTCCGATCATCGCCGCAACCACCAGATGATCGCCGACAGCAGTATCGACAGCAAGATCGACGTCGTGATCGGGAAATAGAAGCTGACGTGGGGCCGTTGGATCACGACGTCGCCCGGGAGTCTCCCGAGGCGCAAGCGCTGCACCCACGGCCACGCGAGGCCGAGCGCGAGCGAGACGAGGCCGATGGCGACGAGGAGCTTTCTCAACCGGCTCTCCCTCCCTCGAGGGTGACTTGCACCGAAGCGCGCGTGCATGTCAGCATTGCGACGGCCAAAACGCAAGCCGCGCGGTCACCGGCGGCGCGCCGACCGCGACCTCGAGTTTTTGATCCCATGATCGAATCCGACGATTCTTCGTTCGAGCGCGACGTCCTCGACGCTTCGCGCACCCAGCCCGTGCTGGTCGATTTCTGGGCGCCGTGGTGCGCACCGTGTCGGGCGCTCGGGCCGCTGCTCGAGCGGCTGGAGAGCGATTACGGCGGCCGGTTTCGGCTCGTCAAGGTCGATTCCGATGCGAATCCCGAGCTCTCCGCGCGGTATCGCGTGCGCAGCATTCCCACCGTGATCGCGTTCGTCGACGGCGAGGCGAGCGATTCCTTCGTCGGCGCGTTGCCGGAAGGACCGCTTCGGGCGTTCATCGATCGGACGATCCCGGGTCCGGCGGAGCGCGAACGGCGCCGGGCACTGGCACTCCTCGGTGCGGGCGACCGGACCGCCGCGACCGTCGCGCTGCGCGCCGCGATCGCGCTGCAACCGGAACTCGCCGCCGCGCGGCTCGATCTGGCGGACGTGCTGCTCGAGGGGATGCCGCCGGTCGACGACGCCCGGCTCGCCGAGGCGAGCGCGACCCTCGAGCCGCTCGGCCCGGCGGGTCGCGGCGACGAACGGCATCGGGCCCTCGGGACGCGACTCGAGGCGCTGCGCGCGGCGGTGGATGCCGCCCCGCTCGACGTGCTGCGGGCGCGCGCCGCCGAGCAGCCCGATGACCTCGAGGCGAAATACGCGCTCGCGCAGCGCCTCGTCGCCGAGCGCGCCTACCCCGAGGCGCTCGAGCGGTTGCTCGAGATCATCGCCCGCGATCGTCGCTTCGGCGACGATGCCGCGCGGCGCTTGATGCTCTCCGTGTTCGAACTCGCCGCGGCCGATGCGCCGCTGGTTTCCGCCTACCGGCGTCGACTGTCGGCGCTGCTGAATCGCTGAGCGCGCGTCTAGGTAAATTCACTCATTGAGCACGCGAGGCCTCGCGTCCACGATGTTCTCATCACGCCGCTCGGAGCGATGCGGCGGACGGAACATGCCAGGATAGGGAGGTTCGAGCCATGATGTTCTCCTCGAAGAGGGTTTCGAAGCCGGCGCGATCGGCATCGCTCGGGTCGAGGGCCGCGCTTGCGCTGCTCGCGCTCGGGCTCGGCGTCGGTGCGCGGGCGCAACCGTGGCAGGCGCTGCCGCGCGTCGCGCCGGCGCCCGCGGACAATCCGACGACGCCGGCGAAGGTGGTGCTCGGGAAGACGTTGTTCTTCGACACGCGGTTCTCGTCGACCGGCACCGTTTCCTGTTTTTCCTGCCACAACGTGATGGAGGGAGGCGACGATCATCGCCCGACGTCGATCGGCGTGCATGGGCAGAAGGGCGGGCGGAACGCGCCCACGGTGTGGAACGCGGCGTTCAAGTCCGCGCAGTTCTGGGACGGACGTGCACCGACGCTCGAGGAGCAGGCGAAGGGCCCGCCGGTCAACCCCGTCGAGATGGGCATGCCCACGCTCACCGAGACCGTGCAGCGGATCCGCGAGATCCCCGGCTACCAACCCTTGTTCGCCGCGGCCTTCGGCCCCGGCGACGTGGTCACGATGGACAATGCGGCGAAGGCGATCGCCGCCTACGAGCGCACCCTGATCACGCCGGGCAGCGCGTACGACCGCTACGTCGAGGGCGATCACGGCGCGCTCACCGCGCAGCAGGTGCGCGGGATGCAGACCTTCGCAAAGATCGGCTGCACGTCCTGCCATCAGGGGCCTAACTTCAGCGGGCCGAAGCTGCCGATGGGTACGCCGTTCCTGATGAAGTTCCCGGTGTATCCGCAGAGTCCGTACGTGAAAGTCGACGACTTGACCGCGGACGCCGGCCGCTACGAGGTCACGCACCGCAACAGCGACCGGGACCTGTGGGAAGTGCCGACGCTGCGCAATCTCGTGTACACCGCGCCGTACATGCACAACGGATCGGTCAAGACCCTGCACGATGCGGTACGGGTGATGGCGAGCACGCAGCTGAACCGGACGCTCGACGAGGCGGACGTGGACGACATCGTCGCGTTCCTCGACTCGCTGACCGGGCCGTTTCCGACCCAGACGATGCCGCACCTGCCGCCGACTCCGGGGCGATTGCTGCGTTGATCTGCAGTCATCCGGCGCAGCGTCTGTCGGCGCGTGGCGACAGGCGCTGCGCGCCAGCGGTCCCCGACTAGAATTTCCCACTCTAGGAGGGACGACCCATGAACAAATCCATGCTCGTCGGCGCGGTGTTCGGCGCGGTCGCGGCGACCGCCGGGGCTGCCGTCGCCGGCTATCGTTATCTCGGTCCCCACGAAGAGAGCGCGAAGGTCCTCGACGTCGTCGCGCTGCAAAAGACGCTGCGGACGCCGCGGCAAGTGTGTCACGACGAGGCGGTCACGCGCGTGGCGCCACCCCGCGACCAGCAACGCCTGGCCGGCACCGGGATCGGCGCGCTGGTCGGCGGCTTGCTCGGGAATCGCATCGGCGACGGCAGCGGCCAGGTGCTCGCGACCGTTGCCGGCGCCGCCGCGGGCGGGTACGCGGGCAACCGGATCGAGCGCCGGATGCAGCAAGGCAACACCTACACGACGACGGAGCGGCGCTGCGTCACGGTATACGACATCACCCGCGAACCGGCCGGCTACGAGGTGACCTACCAGCTCGGCGGTCAGCGGCATCGCGTCCGGATGGCGCACGATCCGGGGAAGACCTTGCCGGTCCGCAACGGTCAGGTCGTCACCACGACCTGACCCGCCGAGCCCGGTCGGGCCGCCGCGTCAGCCCGCTTGACACCGATCGCTCCGGCTAATATGGTATTACAGTACCATAATACGATATTGGCGTGGGCTGGCCAGGGCGTTGCCGGGCGATCGAGGCGGCGCGGCCGGGTCCGGTGGACTCGGGAGGAACGATGTCGAGTACGTCGCGAATCGCAATCGCGTCGCGAGACGGCGCCGGGTCGGATGATCCGATGCGTCTCGGCGTCGATGAACTGCGGAGCCTGCAGCTCACGCGCCTGAAATGGTCGCTGCGCTACACGTACGATCGAGTCGAGCACTTCCGTCGTCGTTGCGTCGAGGCCCGCGTCCACCCCGAGGACCTGCAGCGCCTCGAGGATCTCGCGAGATTCCCGCTGATGACGAAGGCGGATCTGCGGGATACCTACCCGTTCGGGCTCCTGGCGGTGCCGCGCACCGAATTGCAACGCGTGCACGCCTCCAGCGGTACGACGGGGCGTCCCACGGTCGTCGCCTATACGCGCCGCGACCTCGACACCTGGAGCGACCTCGTCGCGCGGTCCTTGCGGGTCGCGGGCGCGCGGCCCGGGGAACTCGTGCACGTCGCGTTCGGCTACGGCCTGTTCACCGGCGGCCTCGGTGCGCACTACGGCGCGGAGCGCCTCGGATGCGCCGTCGTCCCGATGTCCGGCGGCCAGACCGAGCGACAGGTGCAGCTGATCGTCGACTTCAAGCCCGACGTCCTGATGGCGACGCCGTCGTACGCGCTCACGATCGCGGAAGAATTCGCGCGGCAGGGGATCGATGCCCGCGAATGCTCGCTGCGGGTCGGGTGCTTCGGCGCCGAGCCGTGGACCGAGCCGATGCGCGCCGAGATCGAACGGGCGTTCGGGATCGATGCGGTCGACCTTTACGGCCTGTCGGAACTGATGGGCCCCGGCGTCGCCTGCGAGAACGTCGCGACGAAGGACGGCCCGATCCTCTGGGAAGACCATTTCTACCCCGAGATCATCGATCCGCAGAGCGGCGCGCCGGTCCCCGATGGTGAGGAAGGCGAGCTGGTGCTGACCACGCTCACGAAGGAGGCGCTGCCGGTGATCCGCTACCGGACCCGCGACCGCAGCCGCCTGCTGCCGCCG
>JAJXYU010000009.1 GCA_021780395.1 Pseudomonadota bacterium | reverse complement strand
GAGGTCGCCGGGCTCGAAGCGCGCCAGCGGGGTCTGCGCGGTGTCGACCTCGTTGCTGAACACCCACAGGTGACCGGCGTGCAGGCGTCGATCCTCGTTGCGTTTCAGGCGCAGGACGGGCGGTGGCGCGGCGTGTGCGATCGTGGGCATCCTGGACGATTCGGCTATAGTGGCCGGCATTCTACCCGACACGAGGTGTCGCGCGATGCGCCGCAACCGGCTGCAGACGGAAACCAGCGCTTATCTGCTGCAGCACGCCGGCCATCCGGTCGACTGGTTTCCATGGGGCGACGAGGCGTTCACGCGGGCACTCGCCGAGGACAAGCCCGTGCTCCTGTCGGTCGGCTACTCGGCGTGCCATTGGTGCCACGTGATGTCGCACGAGTCGTTCGCCGACCCCGCGATCGCCGCGGTGATGAACGCGCGGTTCGTGAACGTGAAGGTGGACCGGGAGGAACGGCCGGACGTCGACCGGGCCTACCAGCTCGCGCTGCAGTTGCTCACCCGCTCGCCGGGCGGATGGCCGCTGACGATGTTCCTCGCACCCGATGATCGGCGGCCGTTCTTCGGCGGCACCTATTTCCCTCGCGACGCCGGCCGGGGCCTGCCGGGCTTTACCGATCTCCTGGATCGCGTCGCCGATTACTTCGCGACGAATCGCGCCAGGATCCGCGCGCAGCGCGACGCGCTCGACGCGGCGATCGCCGCCGTGCAACCGACGGGCGGACCGCCGGATGTCTCGATCGATGCTGCGCCGATCGACGCCGCGCCGATCGACGCCGCGCGGACGGCACTCGCCGCGGCCTTCGATCCCGAACACGGCGGATTCGGCACCGCGCCGAAATTCCCTCATCCGGCCATGATCGAACGCGCGCTGCGGCACTGGTACGCGACCTCGAGCACGGACGCTCCGGACCTGCACGCGCTGTTCATGGCCGCGCTCAGCCTCACCCGGATCGCCGAAGGCGGGATTCGGGATGCGATCGGCGGCGGCTTTCACCGCTATGCGGTGGATCGCGCGTGGCGCATCCCGCATTTCGAGAAGATGCTCTATGACAACGCCAGCCTGCTCGCGCTGTACGCCCAGGCCTACGCCGCAACCGGCGAAACGCTATTCGCGCACGTCGCCGCCGAGACGGCCGGCTGGGCGCTGCGCGAGATGCGTGCGCCGGAGGGCGGGTTCTACGCGAGTCTCGACGCGGATTCGGACGGCCACGAGGGCGCGTATTACCTCTGGGATCGCGAGGCGGTCGCGGCGCAGCTCGAGCCGCCGGATTTCACCGTGTTCGCCGCGCGCTTCGGCCTGGACGGCGCACCGAACGTCGACGGTCGCTGGCACCTGGTCGCGACGGAATCGGTGACGCGGCTCGCGGAGCGGTTCGACTGCACCGAAGCCGAGGTCGAGGCGACGCTCGCCCGTGGGTGCCGGACGCTCGCGGCGCACCGCGCCCACCGATCGCGCCCGGCGCGCGACGAGAAGATCCTGACCGCGTGGAACGCGCTGATGATCAAGGGACTCGCGATCGCCGCGCGCACGCTGGAACGCGCGGATCTCGCGCAAGCCGCGCTGGATGCCGCGGATTTCGTCGAAGCGCATCTCTGGCGCGACGGGCGCCTGCACGCGGTCCGCGCCGGTGACCGCACGCGTTTCCCCGCGTATCTCGACGATCACGCGCTCCTCGCCGATGCACTCCTCGAGCTGCTGCAGACCCGCTGGCGCACTCGCGATTACACCCGTCTGACCAGGCTCGCGGACATCCTGCTCGAGCGCTTCGAGGACGTGCCGAACGGCGGGTTCTTCTTCACCGCGGACGGCGACGAAGCGCCGCTCGGCCGTCTGAAATCGTTCGGCGACGACGCGACCCCGTCCGGCAACGCGGTCGCCGCCGAGACCTTGCTGCGGATCGGCTACCTCGCCGGCGAACCTCGCTACCTGCGTGCGGCGCGCCGCGCGCTCGCCGCGGCGACACGGCCGATGCGGACGGATCCGGCGGCGCACATGGGCATGGTGAATGCGCTGGAATGCGATCGGCGGGTCCCGAAGACGGTCGTGATCCGCGGCGGCGGCGACGAGGCCGGGCGCTGGGCGCGCGAGCTGCACCGGCTGTACGCGCCCGAGCGCAGCGTGTTCGCGATTCCGGCGGACGAGCCCGGATTGCCGGCCGCCCTCGCCGACAAGCCGGCGGAGCGCGGCCCGATCGCCTACCTGTGCGTCGGCACCGTCTGCACGGCGCCGATTCGCGACTTCGGCGCGCTGCTGGCCGCGCTCGGCATCCAGAATGCCCCCGCCGGTCCCGGAAACTCGCACGGGCTCGCGAATCCGTCGGCCGACACCGCCGCGACCCCGGCGAATTCGTCTAGGTGAGCGGCGTCGTTTCGCGCGGCAAGGCCGCGCGGAGGCGGCCCAGAATCGCGCCATGCGCCGCTTCGCTGAACGGCGGCGCGGCATTCCAGTCGAATGCCCAGGGCTGCCGCCCTCGCGTGCTCGCCGGTTCGTCGGCGAACCGGGGGAACAGGTGCGCGTGCAGCGCGGGTTCGGCATTGCCGAACATCGCATAATTGATGCGGATCGCCCCGGTCGCCGCGATCAGCGCATCGCCAAGCCTGCCCATGTCGTCGAGGAACGTCGCGCGCGCGTCGTTCGCGAGCGCGTTCAAGTGCGGCACGACCGGATCCGGCAGCAGGAGACAGTACCCGGCGAACACCTGCCGCTCGCCGAGCACCGCCCAGCCCGAGCGCAGTCGCGCGACGACCGCCGGATGATCGGCGGCACGACATCGATCGACGAGCCGGTGAATCGCGGTGGTCACGGCGAATATGGCGCGTCGAGGATCCGGCCCCGATCGACGACGAGCACGGTCGCCTTCGGGAAGAAGTTGAACTCCGACGCCGACGCCCAGGTATAGGCGCCCATCGATCGCCCGATGACCCGGTCGCCGACCGCGAGCAAGGGCAGCGCGATTTCCTCCTCGATCACGTCGATGCTGTCGCAGGTCGGCCCCGCGAGCACCGACGGCAGCGGTTCGCCGCCGCCGTTCAGCGCCTCGATCGGATAACTCGCATGATCGTACAACCGGCCGCTGTACGAGCCATACAGGCCGTCGTCGAGGTAATACCACCAGCGATCCCCGCGCTTCGCGCGCCCCATCACGGTCGAGAGTCCGATCGCGGCCGGCGCGACGATGGTCCGTCCGGGTTCCGCGATCGGCTGCACGCCGCGCGGAAGCGCGGCGAGCGCCGCTCGGATCGGCGCGCAGAACGGCTCGATCGGCAACATCGGCTCGCGATAGTCGGCGGGAAATCCGCCACCGATGTCGAGGATCCCGAGCGCGGTGCCGCGCGCGGCGGCCCGGGCGATCAGACCGGCACACGCCTCGATCGCCTCGACGTGCATCGCCGGATCCGGCGCCTGGGAGCCCACGTGGAACGACAGCCCGCGCACCCGCACGTCGAGCGACTCGGCGAGTTCGATCAGCGGCATGACTTCGGCCGGCTCGCAGCCGAACTTGCGCGAGAGGTCGCAGACCGCGCCGGGGTTGCGGAACGCGACCCGGATCAGCAGGCCGGCCTGCCGGCGGTGTGTCGCGAACTTGCGCACCTCGTCCGGGTTGTCGACGACGAACGTGTCGATCCCGGCCGCGAGCGCGGTGCGGATGTCGCCGTCGCGTTTGATCGGATGGGTATGGATGCAACGCCCGGGCGCGATGCCCGCCCGACGCACCAGCTCGACCTCGCCGTTGGTCGCGAGGTCGAACGACGCCCCTTCGTCACGCAAGACCTCGACGACCGCGCGGTGCGGCAGCGGCTTCAGCGCGAAGTGCAGCCGCACGCCGGGCAGCGCGCCCGCGAGCCGCCGATAGCGCTCGCGCAGACGCTCGGCATCGACGATCAGCAGCGGCGACCCGTAGAGCTGCGCGAGCCGCTCGACCGCATCCGCCGCGAACGGATCCCGGCACGGATCCAACACGATCGGCGAATTCCTCGGCATCAATCGGCTCCCGGTTCGATCGCGCGACCGCCGAGACCGCAGGCGCGCCGCAAGCGGTCGTTGACGGCGATCCAGGACTCGTCCCGGGGCGGCGTCTCGACCAGGATCCGGGCGCAGCCGGCATGATCGAGCGTGCGCAACCGGTCGTACAGATCGTGCGCATAGGCCTGCGCGTCGATCGCGGCTTCCAGCCAGACCACCGCCGGGCGTCGACCCGACGGCGCCGGCCCACGCCCGAGCACCGCGACACGCCCGCCGCTCGCCGTGATCGATGCGATCCGCGACGAAAGCTGCGACGCCGGAATGAGCTCGAGCGGCGTGCGCGGTGCGTAGTGCAGACTCCGGTCGCCCGGCACACGTGGCGCCTCGCCGGTCTCGACGAGCACACCGGCGACCGCGGCGATCTGCGCGCGGGTGATGTTCCCGGGCCGCAGCAGCCGCACGCCGTCGCCGAGACACGCGACGATCGTCGATTCGAGACCGATCTGCGACTCGCCGCCGTCGAGCACGACCGGCACCGCGTCGCCGAACTCTTCGCGCACGTGCGCCGCTCGCGTCGGACTCAGATGCCCGTAACGGTTCGCGGACGGCGCGGCGATACCACCGCCGAACGCCCGCAGCAGGCGCTGCGCGACCGGATGCGACGGCACGCGGATCCCGACGCTGTCCTGGCCGCCGGTGACGACCTCGTCGACCTCGTCCGACTTCGGCAGGATCAACGTGAGCGGTCCCGGCCAGAAGCGCGCCGCGAGCGCGCGCGCGGGCTCGGGCATCTCGCGCACCCATCGCGGCAGGCGCCGCGGGTCGTCGATGTGCACGATCACCGGATGGTCGCTCGGACGCCCCTTCAGCGCGAAGATCTTCGCGACCGCGGCACGGTCCGCCGCATCCGCACCGAGCCCGTATACGGTCTCGGTCGGGAACGCGACGAGCCCGCCGGCGCGCAGCACCGCGACGGCCGCGCCGATGTCCTCCGGCATCGCGACGCTCACCGTGGGCGGCTCGTCCCGGCGGGCCGGACGGCGGCCGCGGCCGGCGCGTCGAGATCGATCCGCCGCCACGTTCCGTCGGCCTGACGGTCGAGCTCGTAGGTAGGCCAATAGTGATCGTCGCGCTTCAAGGTGATCACGTTGACTTCGCCGTTCCAGGATATGGTCTTGAGGCGCACCGACGAACGGTGCGGCTTGCGGGCGACCGCGCGGATGAACGCGTCGAGGTTCGCGACGGGACGGCCGTCGACCTCGGTGATCCGTCGTCCCGGGAACAGGCCGTAGTGCGCGGCCGGCGATCCGAAATAGAAGAACGAGACGAAGACGCCACGGCGCGGGATGCCACGCTGGATCGCGAGCGCGCGGTATGGCGCCTGGAGCGTTGCGCCCGCCCAGAGCAGCACCCGATCGATGCCGCGACCCCAGAGCGCGACCGGCGCCATTCGCAGCGTCCGCGCGGCGCCATCACGCCAGATCGTGACCTCCACGCTCGTCTTCTGGACGGCGCGCTCGGCCTCGCGGAACCGGTTCACCACGCGTCCATCGATCGCGAGCAGCAGATCGCCGGGTCGCAGCTGGCTCGCCTCGGGCGACCCGGCGGCGACGCGCTGGACCACGAGGACCTGACGACGCTGCTGCGCATGCGCCTCGAAGCGCTGCACCCACGCGTCGGTGAGGCCGAGCTTGCGGGCGTCCGCGAGCGAGTCGACGCCGAATTCCGTGTCCAGGGAACGGATCGGGCGGTGCTGTTCGATGTCGCTGATCATCTCCTCGACCAGCCCCGCGGGGATCCCGTGGTTCGTTTGCGCGATGCCCTGGGGCGTGTCGTACGCGAAGCTCGACCACAGCGCCCGCACGTCGCCGCGCCGATCGACGATCACTCCGTCGTAGTCGTGCGGCGGGTTCACGAGGTTCACGACCTCGATATTGCTGTCACGGAAACGCAGGGTCCGGGACAGCGGGAACGACAGGACGTCGCGCCCCGAGACCTCGGTCTCCTGCGACAGGACCCGCGCGTCGCCGCGCTGACCGATGACCCAGACGTGGTCGCCCGCCTGCAGCGGTCGGCGGTCGAATCGTGCGGCCCGCACCGGCGTATCGCCGATCAGCCGCGGATCGTACGAAATCACCGCGAGGTCGTGCAGCGGATGGATGAACACGACCTTGCCGGGCACCTCGACCGTGTTCGCGAAGGTGAGGCGCACGTCGCCGAGTGCGACCGGCACCGTGTTGCGGTCGGTGACGACCAATCCGCGCTTCGCGTCGACGATCACCCCGGTACCGTGATAATGGCGCTCGGTGACGCCGGACACCGAATACGGCATGTCGAAAGTCACCGCGACCAGCGACGGCGCCAGCCGGTCGATCAGCGGATTGCCGGTGTGCACGAACCGCGTCGACGCCGGACGCGGCGGCGGCGGCGGCGGACCCGGCGCGAGCCGTCGGCATACCCAGGTCCCGGCGCGGTCGTCGCGGGTGCAGTCGCGCGCCGGGAACCACCGCCGGTCCATCCGGATCACCTTGAGCTCGGACGCGCGCGGGTTCTGCAGGGTCGTGTAGCGCACCGTCGCCCGCTGTCCATCGGCCAGCGTCGCGAGCACGGCGGTGAATTGCGCGAGATCGTCGACGCGCCGGCCG
>JAJXYU010000122.1 GCA_021780395.1 Pseudomonadota bacterium | reverse complement strand
ATGTGCGCGATCTATCTGGCCGAGAGCGAGCGGGCCGGCCGCATCGCGGTGCTGAAGGTATTCAGCCAGGTGCCGGACGTGTCCGACAAGGTCGCCGGCTTCGACCGGTTCATCCAGGAGTACGAGATCGTCGCGGGGCTGCGCCATGAACACGTCGTCCGGATATTCGATCTCGGGGTCGCAGACGACCACGCGTACATCGCGATGGAGCACTTTCCGGCCGGGGACCTGCGCCGGCGTCTGCAGGCACCGGTCGCGCCCGCGACCGCGCTCGCGTACCTCGACGAGATCGCGAGCGCGCTCGAGGCGATCCATGCCGTCGGGGTGCTGCACCGGGACCTGAAGCCGGCGAACATCATGCTGCGCGCCGATGGGTCGCTGTGCCTGATCGACTTCGGCCTCGCGAAGGCACACGCGTTCGAGGCGGATCTGACCGGTGCTCGCGAGATCTTCGGCACGCCGTACTACATGAGCCCGGAGCAGGGGCACGCCGAGCCGATCGACGAGCGCAGCGATCTGTACAGTCTCGGCGTGATCTTCTACGAAATGCTGACCGGTCAGAAGCCGTTCAAGGGATCGAGCGCGATGGAAGTGATCTACAAGCACAAGCGCGCGTCGGTGCCGGTGCTCCCGGCGGAGCTCGTCGCGTACGAGCCGATCGTGTCCGGGCTGCTCGCGAAATCGCCGGCCGACCGCTATGCGTCCGCCCGCGAGCTGCGCGCGGCGATCGCAGGCGTGACGAACGCCGCGTGAGCCCGCGCGCGCCGCATCCGCTGCTGCGCGTGCCGACGCCAGCGGCCTGGGTCGAGGCGGCCGTCGGGTCGCGGGATCTGCTCTTGATCGACCACGCGAACTGCGAGAAGAAGGCGGCGTCGACCGCGCTGTCGCTGATGTTCGCGTATGCCGAGGATCTCGATCTCGCGCAGCGCCTGTCGCGGCTCGCGCGCGAGGAACTGCGTCATTACGAGCAGGTCGCGAAGCTGATCGATCAGCTCGGCATCGTGCCGCGGCGGCTCGGGCCGGGCCGCTATGCGGAACGGCTGCGGCGGCTGGTCGCGTGTGCCGAACCGGCGCGCGAGGTCGATCTGCTGGTCGCCGGTGCGTTCATCGAGGCGCGTTCCTGCGAGCGCTTCGAGGCGCTCGCGCCGGTGATCGGCGCACCGCTCGACGCGTTCTTCGGCGGCCTGTGCGCGGCTGAATCGCGCCATCATCGCCTGTACCTCGATCTCGCGCGACGCGCGGGCGCACGGGCCGGGATCGACGTCGATGCCCGGATCGAGGCGTTCGCGCAGCTCGAGAGCGAACTCATCGGTACGCCGGACGACGTGTTCCGCTTCCACTCCGGTCCGCCGGCCGGACGCCGCTCAGTCGAGACGCACTAGCTCGAAGCCATCCTCGTCCCAGCGCAGCACGCTGCCGGTGTCGTACCAGTCGCCGAGCACGATGCGGGTACGGGCGGTCCCATCGACGTCGAAGCGATGGGTCCCCGGTCGATGGGTATGGCCGTGGATCAAGGTGCCGACGCCCGCTGCGCGCAGCACCGCTGCGACGCTCGCGGCCTCGACGTCGGCGATCGCGGGGGCGAGGGCCGCGTTGTGGGCCCGGCTGCCGGCGCGCGCGGCGCCGGCGAGTGCACGGCGCGCGTCCGCCGGCAACCCCAGGAAGCGCCGCTGCCAATCGGCATCGCGCACCGTCGCGCGCAGCCGCTGGTAGGCCCGATCGCCGGTGCAGAGCGCGTCCCCGTGCATCAGCAGCGCACGCTCGCCGTGCAGGGTGATCAGCACGGGGTCGGGCAGCAGCGTCGCGCCGCTCGCCGCCGCGAATCGCTCACCGAGCAGGAAGTCGCGGTTGCCGTGCATCACGAAGCATGGGACGCCGCGAGTCGCGAGATCGCGAAGCGCCGCGATCACCGTGCGCTGCGCATCGTCGGGATCGTCGTCGCCGACCCAGGTCTCGAACAGATCGCCGAGCACGTAGAGCGCGACCGCGTCGCGCGTCTCGCGTGCGAGGAATTCGAGGAATCGCTCGCCGATCGCCGGATGGGCGGCATCGATGTGCAGATCGGAGACGAACAACGCCGCCGGGCGGCGCCGGGGACGGTTCACGGACCGGCGACGCGGACGATCTTCTCGATCACGACCGGCGGGATCGGCGCATCGCGCCGGAACGGGCCGGCGGCGCCGGTCGGCTGGTTGCCGATCCGGTCGACGACGCTCATGCCCTGGACGATGCGGCCGAACACCGCGTAGCCCCAGCGCGCCGCGCTCGGATCGAGTTCGCTGTTGTCGTTCAGGTTCACGTAGAACTGACAATTTCCGCTATGCGGGGCCTTGCCGCGCGCGAGGCCGACCGTTCCGCGCGAATTCGACAGGCCGTTGCCGGACTCGTTGACCGTCTGCCACGGGGCGGGCTTGAGGTGATAGTGGATGTCGTAACCGCCACCCTGGATCACGAAATTCGTGATCACCCGGTGGAACAGCGTGTCGGTGTACTGGCCGCGATCGACGTAGCGCAGGAAGTTCCTGACCGTGAGCGGTGCGCGATCCGGGAACAACTGGATCACGAAGTTGCCGAGCGAGGTGTAGACCTTGACGAACGGCGTCGCCGCCGCCGGCTTCGTCGCGGCCTGTGCGCCACCGATGATCGCGACCGAGAGCACGATTCCGATGAGAAGCTTCTTCATCCGCATCTCCGCCCCAGAAGGTACAATCGACGGTTATGACAACGCCGGCCGTCACACGGTTCGCACCGAGCCCCACGGGGGCCGTCCATCTCGGCAATGCGCGCACGGCGCTGTTCAGCTACCTGTGGGCACGCAAGACCGGTGGGCGCTTCATTTTGCGCATCGAGGATACGGATGTCGAGCGCAGTCAGCATCGGTACCGCGACGAATTGATCGCCGAGCTCCAGTGGCTGCACCTCACCTGGGACGAGGGACCCGACGTCGGCGGTCCGGCGGGACCGTACGTCCAGTCGGAGCGTGGGGCGATCTACGCGGCACTGTTCGAGCAACTCGAGGCGCAGGGCGATGCCTACCCGTGTTACTGCCGCCCCGAGGAACTGGAGATCGCGCGCAAGCTGCAGCGCATGGCCGGCCGGCCGCCACGCTACCCCGGTACCTGCCGGGCCTTGAGCACCGCTGCGCGGCGCGAGCGGGCCGCGAGCGGCCTGCGCCCGACCTTGCGGTTCGCGGTGCCCTCCGATCGTGTCGTCGAGTTCGCCGACCTCGTGCACGGCCCGCAGCGCCTGCAGACGAACGACATCGGCGATTTCATCGTTCGCCGCGAGGACGGCACCGCGTCGTTCTTCTTCTGCAACGCCGTCGACGATGCACTGATGGGGGTGACCCACGTGCTGCGCGGCGACGATCACCTCGCCAACACCCCGCGCCAGCTCCTGGTGCTCGACGCGCTCGGTCTGCGCCGGCCGGATTACGGCCACGTGGGGCTGCTGGTCGGCGCCGACGGCGCGCCGCTGTCGAAGCGGCATGGGAGCACCAGCGTCCAGGAGTTCCGTCAGCGCGGATTCCTCGCCGCGGCACTGCTGAACCATCTCGTTCGCCTGGGGCATACCGGCGACGTCGACCGGTGGCTCGATCTCCCGGAGATGCCGGTGCATTTCCGACCCGAGCATCTCGGCAAGGCTCCGGCGCGCTTCGACGAGGCCCAGCTCCTGCACTGGCAGAAGGAGACGATCGCGCGATTGTCACCGACCGAGGTGGGTACCTGGCTCGGCGCGGGGGGCGATCCGCGCGTCGCCGAGCTCCTGCGGCACAACGTCGTGCTGCCGAAGGACGCGGCGCCCTGGCTCGCCGTGCTGCGCGGCGACCTGCCGCCGCTCGGCGAGCAGGAACGGCGGATCCTCGCCGACGCAGGATCGGGTTTCTTCGCGACCGCCGCGGCCGCGATCACCGAGAGCGGCGCCGACCTGCCACGCCTGGCGAAGCTCGTCTCGGCGCGGACCGGCCGGCGCGGCGCCGCGCTCTACCTGCCGCTGCGGCTCGCGCTCACGGGATGCGCGCACGGCCCTGAACTCGCGCCGCTCCTCGCGCTGATCGGCGCGGATGCCGCGCGACGACGACTGGAGAGTCATGCTCAAGATCCATAATTCGTTGACCGCCCAGAAGGAGCTCTTCCGGCCGATCGAGCCTGGAAAGGTGCGGATGTACGTCTGCGGCGTCACCGTGTACGACCACATCCATCTCGGCCACGCGCGGATGCTGATGGTGTTCGACATGGTGCAGCGGTATCTGCGCGCATCGGGATTCGACGTCACGTACGTGCGCAACGTGACCGACATCGACGACAAGATCATCGAGCGCGCGGCGGCGAACGGCGAGGAGTGGTCGGCGCTCGCGCGGCGATTCACCACGTCGATGCACGAGGACTGCGCGGCGCTGCGCCTCGATCCGCCGGACCACGAGCCCCGCGCGACCGAATACATCGGCGCGATCGTCGCGATGATCGAGACGCTGGTCGCCAAGGGCTATGCCTACGTCGCCGACGATGGCGACGTGCTGTATTCGGTGCGGCGTTTTGCGCCCTACGGGCGCCTGTCCGGCAAGCGACTCGAGGATCTGCGTGCGGGCGCGCGCGTGCGCGTCGACGATGCAAAGCGCGATCCGCTGGATTTCGTGCTGTGGAAGGCGGCGAAGCCGGGGGAGCCCGCCTGGGACTCCCCGTGGGGCCGCGGCCGGCCGGGTTGGCACATCGAGTGCTCGGCGATGTCGACTGCGCTCCTCGGCGGACATTTCGACCTGCACGGCGGCGGCATGGACCTCAAGTTCCCGCACCATGAGAACGAGATCGCGCAGTCGTGCGCGGCCTGCGGCACCGAGTTCGTGAACGTGTGGATGCACAACGGATTCGTGCGCATCGACGATCAGAAGATGTCGAAGTCGCTCGGCAACTTCTTCACGGTGCGCGACGTGCTCGCGCAGCTTCGCGATCCGGAAGTGCTGCGCTTCTTCCTGCTCGGCAGCCACTACCGCGGACCGATCAACTACTCGACCGAGCAACTCGCGCAGGCCGACGAGACGCTGCTCGGCCTGTATCGCGCGCTCGAGGGCGCGCCCGACGCTGGACAGGTCGATTCCGGCGCGCTCGCGCAGTGGCGGGCCGCGATGGACGACGACTTCAACACGCCGGAGGCGTTCGCGGTCCTGCAGGGCGTTGCGCGGGATCTGAATTCGGCGAAGGCGTCGGGCCGGTCGAAGGAAGCGGCCGACGGAGCGGCGACGCTGCGTGCGCTCGGCGGCATGCTCGGGCTCCTGCAACAGGATCCGGTCGCGTTTTCGAAGCGCGGCGCCGGCGCGGCGGTTCTCGACGACTCGGCGATCGACGCGCTGGTCGCGGCGCGCCGCGCGGCTCGGGTCGCGAAGAATTACGCGGAAGGTGATCGCATCCGGGACCAGCTCGCCGCCGCGGGAGTCGTGATCGAGGACAAACCGGGCGGCGTCACCCGCTGGCGGCGCGCATGAGCGTGCGGCGGGGCGTTTCCGGCGGTTCGGTCTGCGCGCTTCAGGGGTCGAGGCGCGCTTCGGCGGACTCCAGCGTGTTCTTCATCAGCATCGCGACCGTCATCGGTCCGACGCCGCCCGGCACCGGCGTGATCCAGCCGGCGCGTTCGTAGGCGCCGTCGAAGTCGACGTCGCCGCAGAGCTTGCCGTCGGCGCCGCGGTTCATTCCGACGTCGATCACGACGCTGCCGGGCTTGATCCACTCGCCGCGGACGATGCCGGGCCGGCCGACCGCGACGATCAGGATGTCGGCGCTGCTCACGTAGGGCTTCAGGTCGCCGGTGAATCGGTGGCACACGGTCACGGTGCCGCCCATCAACAGCAGCTCGAGCGCCATCGGGCGACCGACGATGTTCGATGCGCCGATCACGACGCAATGACGGCCCTTCGGCGAAAGCCCGACGTGATCGATCAGCTTGGTGACGCCGTACGGCGTGCACGGACGGATCAGCGGGACGCGCAGCGCGAGCCGACCCACGTTGAACGGATGGAATCCGTCGACGTCCTTCGCCGGATCGATCTTCTCGATGATCACGCTCTGCTCGATGTGCTGGGGCAGCGGGAGCTGCACCAGGATCCCGTCGATCGACGGGTCGCGGTTCAAGGACTCGATCAGCTGGATCAACTCCTGCTGCGTCGTCGAATACGGCAAGTCGTGGGCGACCGAGACGATCCCGGATTCCGCGCAGGCCTTGCGCTTGTTGCGGACGTAGACCGCGGAGGCCGGATTGTCGCCGACCATGATCACCGCAAGCCCGGGGCGGCGCATCCCGCGCGCGACCATCTGGTCGACCTGCTCTCGGATGTCTCGCTTGAATTTTGCGGCAATCGCTTTGCCGTCAATGAGTTGCGCTGGCATGCTCGACCTTCGTCCGTCAACGGGCGGCGGCATTCTCGCACAGAATCGCCGCGAAATTGACGCGCGAGCGCACGCGCCCGTATGATTCGCGTCCCCGAGCCGGCGACACCGGCGGACGGGCGTGCCGGGTAAAGGGTGACCGACGGCGGGGCATGGCGCAGTCTGGTAGCGCATCTGCTTTGGGAGCAGAGGGTCGGGGGTTCGAATCCCTCTGCCCCGACCAAGGCGCCCGTAGCTCAA
>JAJXYU010000120.1 GCA_021780395.1 Pseudomonadota bacterium | reverse complement strand
CGGCCGCTGTCGGCGCGCTTCTGGCGGCACGCGGCGAGCGGTGCGATCGCGGCCGGGGTCGCGGTGGTCGCGGTTTTTGCACTGCAGCGGCGGGCCGACACGCCGACCCTGACCGCGGCGACGGTCGCGGCCGGGCCGGCGGTGCCGATCGCCGCGCCGAACACCCCGGCGACGGGCGGAGCGATGCTCGCCGCGAAGTCCGATTCGAACGCGCTCTCCTACACGGTGCCGACGAGCCTCACCGAGACGCCGGCGGCGCTGCCGCCCGCGCGGCTCACGAATTACGTGTTCGCGCACAGCGAGTACACCTCGTTCCTCGGCCAGCGGGGGCTCCTGTCGGGGCTGATCGCCGAGCCCGGTCCGCGCCTCGGGCCGGCGAGGGCCGCGAACGCCCCCGAGGCATCGGCCGCCCCCGAGGCATCGGCCGCCGCGAGCGCGCCGTCGATCGCCTCGCCGGGTCCGGCGAGCGGCGCTGCGAGTCTGCCCGGCGGCCCATGATCGGCGCGGGGTCGGTCGCGCTCGGCACGGCGCGGATCCTGTACGCGGCCGCGATCGGCGGGGTGCTGCTCACGACCCCGACGCACGCCGCCGACCCGGGGTCCGCCGCCGGCGCGCGCGATGCGCGCGCGTGGCTCGAACGCATGACCCATGCGCTGAAGACCCGCAATTACGTCGGTACCTTCTTTCACGTGAGCGGCCGGCGCGTCGAGACGATGCGCATCGTGCACCGTGACCGCGACGGCCGCATCACCGAGCGTCTGGAATCGCTCGACGGCGCGGGGCGCGAGTACGTGCGCCACAGCGATGGCCGGCTGGTCTGTTACTTCCCCGACCGGCACACGGTGCTGGTCGCGACCCGTCCGAGCGGTACGCCGTTCCTCGGCGCGCTGCCGAAGTTCGGGCCCGGCGTCGACCAGTTCTACCGGATCCGCGAGCTGCCCGACGAGCGCCTGCTCGGCCATCAGGTGAAGGTGATCGCGGTCGATCCGAAGGATCAGTTCCGCTTCGGTTACCGGCTGTGGATCGACCGCCGCTCGGCGATGCCGCTGAAGACCGAGCTGCGCGACGCGGGCGGGCGCGTGCTCGAGCAGATCCTGTTCGCGTCGCTCACGATGCCTGCGACGATCCCCGACCGCGAGCTCGAGGCGAAGGTGCCGACGACCGGGGTCCGCTGGATCGTGCAGCGGCCGGTCGGGCAGACCACCGCGGGCGCCGCGGCGCTGCGTCCCGCGGCGCTCCCGCCGGGATTCCGGCTCACCGTCGCCGCGGCCCAGACGATCGGCGCGGCCCACCGGCCGGCCGAGCACCTGGTCTACTCGGACGGGCTCGCGACCGTGTCGCTGTTCGTCGAGCCGCGGCCACGCACGGCGCCGAGCAGCGCGGCCGCGACCCCGGCCGAGGCGCCGATGCACGGACTCGCGCGCTTCGATTCGGGGTTCGTGTTCTCGACCGTGGTCGAGGGACACCAGGTGACCGCGGTCGGCGAGGTGCCCGCGAAGACGGTCGAGTTCATCGCGCACTCGGTGCGTGCGGTCGACGGCGATGCGCTGCCGACCGCACTGCATCGTTGAGGCCGGGCGCCGATGACCGCGACCGGACGCTTCATCCTGTATTCCCGTGCCGGGTGCCACCTGTGCGAGGAGATGCAGGAGGCGCTCGCGAGGCTCCCGGTCGCCGCCGGCGTCCCGGTCGAGATCCGCGACGTCGACGCGGATCCGAGGACCCGCGAGCGCTACGGCCTCAAGATCCCGGTGCTGCTGTACGACGACGAGTTCGTGTGCTTCGGCCGCCTCGACGTCGACGAGGTGCACAAAGCGCTCGCACCGGATCGATGACCGGTATAATCCCGGGTTTTGCCAAACCCGGTTGCGATGAAGCACATCCGTAATTTCTCGATCATTGCGCACGTCGATCACGGCAAGTCGACGCTCGCGGATCGCTTCATCCAGGTCTGCGGCGGCCTCGACGACCGCGAGATGCAGGACCAGGTCCTCGACTCGATGGACCTCGAGCGCGAGCGCGGGATCACGATCAAGGCGCAGAGCGTCACGCTCGCGTTCCAGTCGGCGAGCGGCGAGACCTACCAGCTCAATTTCATCGACACCCCGGGCCACGTCGATTTCTCCTACGAGGTGTCGCGCTCGCTCGCCGCCTGCGAGGGCGCGCTCCTGGTCGTCGACGCCGCCCAGGGCGTCGAGGCGCAGAGCGTCGCGAACTGCTACACCGCGATCGAGCAGGGCCTCGAAGTGCTGCCGGTGATCAACAAGATCGACCTGCCGTCCGCCGATCCGGCGCGGGTGATCCGCGAGATCGAGGAGATCATCGGGATCCCGGCCGCGGATGCCGCGTTGGTCAGCGCGAAGACCGGCCTCGGGGTGCGCGAGCTCCTCGACCAGCTGGTCGAGCGGATCCCGGCGCCCTCCGGCGACCCGGACGCGCCCCTGCAGGCGCTGATCATCGACTCCTGGTTCGACAACTACGTCGGCGTGGTCTCGCTGGTGCGGGTGATGAACGGGCGGCTCGCGACCGGCGCGAAGATCCGGGTGATGTCGACCGGACGCAGCCATCAGGTCGACCGCGTCGGCCGCTTCACCCCGAAGCCGGTGAATCGCCCCGAGCTCGGGACCGGCGAGGTGGGTTTCGTCGTCGCCGGGATCAAGGAAATCGACGGCGCGCCGGTCGGCGACACGATCACGCTGGAGTCGACGCCGGCCGCGGCGCCGCTCGCCGGGTTCAAGCAGGTCCAGCCGCGGGTCTTCGCGGGGCTCTTCCCGGTGAGCTCGGACGACTACGAGCAGTTCCGCGAGGCGCTGAAGAAGCTGAAGCTCAACGACTCGGCGCTGCACTTCGAGCCGGAGGTGTCGAGCGCGCTCGGCTTCGGCTTCCGCTGCGGCTTCCTCGGGCTGCTGCACATGGACATCGTCCAGGAGCGGCTGGAACGCGAGTACGACCTCGACCTGATCACCAGCGCGCCGACCGTGATCTACGAGATCCTGACGACCGACGGCGCGGTCACGCACGTCGACAATCCGGCGAAGCTGCCGCCCACCGACCGGATCGCCGAGATGCGCGAGCCGATCATCGTCGCGAACATCCTCGTGCCGCCGGAACACGTCGGCGCGGTGCTCACCCTGTGCAGCGAGAAGCGCGGCGTGCAGAAGAAGATGCTGTTCCTCGGCAGCCAGGTCTCGCTCCAGTACGAGCTCCCGCTCGCCGAGGTCGTGCTCGACTTCTTCGACCGGCTGAAGTCGGCGAGCCGCGGCTACGCGTCCTTCGACTACGAGTTCAGCCACTTCCAGGCCGCGCCGCTCGTGAAGCTCGACGTGCTGATCAACGGCGATCCGGTCGACGCGCTGTCGCTGATCGTTCACCGGGACAACGCCTATCATCGCGGCCGCGAGCTCGTCGACAAGATGCAGGAGCTCATTCCGCGGCAGATGTTCGACGTCGCGGTGCAGGCGGCGATCGGCAGTCACATCATCGCGCGCGCGAGCGTGAAGGCGATGCGAAAGAACGTGCTCGCGAAGTGCTACGGCGGCGACGTGAGCCGCAAGCGCAAGCTCCTCGAGAAGCAGAAGGCGGGCAAGAAGCGCATGAAGCAGGTCGGCTCGGTCGAGATCCCGCAGGAAGCGTTCCTCGCCGTGCTGCGCGTGGGCAAGAAACCGGGTTGATCGGGCAAGAGGCGACCAGCGAGGGCATTTCGTGACGCCACACAACGGGAACGGGGTATTGATGGGTCTGCTGTACGCGGCGCTCGCGTGCGTCGCGGTGATCCTCTACGACGGCTGGGTGCTGCGGCCGAAGCGCGACCCGGGCGGGACCAGCGCCGAGGAGCCGCTGCCCGCGCGGATCGCCGGCTGGGCGCTGCTCGCGATCGCGGCGATCGCGCTGTGGCGGATGTTCCGCTTCGAGGCGGTCGACTTCAGCGTTCTGCTCGTGATCGTCGGCGCCGCGGCCGGCGTGATCTGGGCGCTCGACCTCGCGTTCTTCCGCCGCCGCCGCCTCGCGTCCGCCGAGCGGACGGGCACCGCCGCCGAGGCGGTGCGCGAGCCGATCGCGGTCGAGTACGCGCGCTCGTTCTTCCCGGTGATCCTCGTGGTGCTCCTGATCCGCTCGTTCCTGTTCGAGCCGTTCCGGATCCCGTCGGACTCGATGATGCCGACGCTCTACGACGGCGACTTCATCTTCGTCGCGAAGTACGAGTACGGGCTGCGCCTGCCGGTCACGCACACGCTGATCCTGAAGACCGGCAAGCCGCAGCGCGGCGACGTGATCGTGTTCCGCCTGCCGCCGAACCCGAAGATCGACTACATCAAGCGGCTCGTCGGGCTCCCGGGCGACCGGGTCCGGGTCGACGCGAACGACCAGGTGTTCATCAACGGCAAGCCCGTCCCGCAGACCCCGGGCCCGATCTACCGCGGGCCGAAGGACGAGCAGTGGAACTACGCGGGCGTCGGCACCGCGTGGGAGCAGCTCGGAACCCACCATCACCGGATCATGTTCGCGAACGGCCCGGTGAAGACCGGGGAATGGACCGTCCCGGCCGGGCATTATTTCTTCATGGGCGACAACCGCAACAACAGCAAGGACAGTCGGTGGCAGGGCGAGCCCGACGCGCCGGGCATGGTGCCGGCCAAGGACCTCGTCGGCAAGGCCGTGATCGTGTGGTTGAATCTGGACATGCGCGACGGCCCGCTTTGGGGCAGGATCGGGCATCTGATTCACTGAAGCCGAACCAACCCGGGGGTATCGAGATGCGGGACCGTCAAAAAGGGATGACGTTCTTGGGCGTGCTGCTGGTGATGGCGATGGCGGGCGTGCTCGTCTACGCGGGGATCCGGCTCGTGCCGGCGTACCTCAATTACCTGAAGGTCTCGCACACGCTGCAGTCGGTGTCGACCGAGCTGAAGGGCCAGACGGTCGATCAGTTCATGATCCGCCGGGCGCTCGAGCGGCACTGGGAGATCGAGAGCATCGACCGGATCACCCCGGACGACGTGCAGATCGAGCGCGGCGACGGCACGATCGCGCTGCACGTCGATTACGACGACCGCGTCTCGTTCATCGGCAACATCTCGCTGGTCGCGCACTTCGACAAGACCGTGCCGATCCAGTGAGCGCCGCGTCCGCACCCGCCGGGATCCTCACCTGGATCGAACGCGAGTTCGGCCACGCGTTCGCGCGGCCGGAGCTCGCGATGACCGCGCTGACCCACCGCAGCGCGGGGTCCGCGCACAACGAGCGGCTCGAGTTCCTCGGCGACGCGGTGGTCGACTGCGTGGTCGCGCAGATGCTCTACGAGGCGCATCCGCGCGCGGACGAGGGGAGCCTCTCGCGCCAGCGCGCGACGCTCGTGAGCGGCCGGTCGCTCGCACGGATCGCGGCCGGACGCGGCGTCGGCGAGCGCCTGCGCTTCGGCGCGGGCGAGGCGAAGAGTGGCGGGCACCGGCGCGAATCCATCCTCGCCGACGCGCTCGAGGCGATCGTGGGTGCGGTGTTCGTCGACGCGGGGTTCGACGCGGCCGCGGCGGTCGTGCGGCGGCTGCTCGCCGAGCCGCTCGCGCAGCTGCCCGCGGTCGCGGTGCTGAAGGACCCGAAGACCCGCCTGCAGGAGACGCTGCAGGGGCGTGGCGTCGCGGTTCCCGCGTACCACCTGATCGCGGTCAGCGGCGAGCCGCACGATCAGCACTTCGAGGTGCGCTGCGAGGTCCCCGCGCTCGGCCTGTCGGCGAGCGGCGAGGGCGCGAGCCGGCGCCGCGCGGAGCAGATCGCGGCCGAGCGGGTGATCGAGCGCCTGCCCGAGGCCGGACGGTGGCCGTCGTGAGCGGCGCGGCGTTTCGCTGCGGGTTCGTCGCGATCGTCGGCCGGCCGAACGTCGGCAAGTCGACGCTCGTGAATGCGCTGGTCGGGCGCAAGGTGTCGATCGTCGCGCCGAAGCCGCAGACGACCCGGCACCGGATCCTCGGCGTCGTGAACCGTCCGGCCGCGCAGCTCGTGCTGATCGACACGCCGGGGCTGCACTCGGGTGCGCGGCGGGTGATGAACCAGTATATGAACCGCGTCGCGATCAGCTCCTCGCGCGACGCCGACGCGATCCTGTTCGTCGTCGAGGCGCTGCGCTTCGACGACGGGGACGACTGGGTCTGGGAGCGGGTCAGGGGCCTGAAGCAGCCGCTCGTCGTCGTCGTGAACAAGATCGACGGCGTCGCGCCGCGGGAGCGACTGCTGCCGTTCCTCGAGTCGATCACCGACCGGATTCCCGCGTCCGCGATCGTGCCGGTCTCGGCGCGTACCGGCGAGAACCTCGACCGGCTCGCCGAGCTGTTGGCGGGGCGGATGCCCGAGGCGCCGCCGGCGTTCCCGCCGGACGTGCTCACCGACCGCGACGAGCCGTTCCACGCCGCCGAGGTGATCCGCGAGAAGCTCACGTTGAACCTGCGCGAGGAACTGCCGTATGGCTTGAGCGTGCAGATCGAGGGGTTCGCCGACGAGGACGGGCGCAGCGTGATCCACGCGGTGATCTGGGTCGAGCGCAGCGGGCAGAAGGCGATCGTGATCGGCCAGCGCGGCGAGCGGATCAAGGAGATCGGCCGGCTCGCCAGAATCGAGCTCGCGGACCT
>JAJXYU010000129.1 GCA_021780395.1 Pseudomonadota bacterium | reverse complement strand
CGCCGGGTACTCCGGGCCCATCGTCCGCAGGTCGATGCAGCTCGTCAGGCGCCGCGCGAGGATCAGGAACTTGTTGTTGTCGAACATCGCGCGCGAGGGATCCGCGAGCAGTACCCGCACTTTCGCATAGGAGCGCGCGAGCACGAGGCGCTTGATCGCCTCGAGGAACGGCTCCTCGCCGTAGATCATCGGCTCGAGATCGTGGGTGAAGATCGACAGCAGCCGCTGCGCGGAGCGCGCGACCTGCAGGCTCGCTTCCCGGACCTCCTCCATCGTGCTCAGGATCGACCGGGTGCTCGCGGGCGGGCTCTTCGGCTGTCCCCCCGGAACGTCGTTCTCGCTTCCCGCCATATCACTCGGCCTCGTCGTGCTGAACGGGCAATCTCGCCCGGTTTCCGGGCGTCGGAGGGATCCTACCGGGCGCGGCGGGGTCGGTCGTGCCGACTGCGTCACGTTTCCTCGATGGGGGACGTCCGCCTCAGCGCTCGCGGCGCGCCAGTTCGGCGGCGAGCCCGAGGTAGCTCGCCGGTTCGAGCTGCAGCAGCCGTTCGCGCTCCGCCGGCGGCAGCTCGAGCGAGGCGATGAAGTCGCGGATCGCCGGCCGGTCGACCGCGCGGCCGCGGGTGAATGCCTTCAGGCGGTCGTAGGCGCCGCTGATCCCGTTCGCCCGCATCACGGTCTGGATCGCTTCCGCGAGCACCTCCCAGGCCGCGTCGAGGTCCGCGCGGACGCGCGCCTCGTCGAGCGCGATCTTGCCGAGCCCCGCGAGGAGCGAGTCGTAGGCGAGGGCCGCGTGTCCGAGCGCGACGCCGAGGTTGCGCAGCACCGTCGAGTCGGTCAGATCGCGCTGCCAGCGCGATACCGGCAGCTTTTCGGCGAAGTGGCCGAGCAGCGCGTTCGCGATCCCGAGGTTTCCTTCGGCGTTCTCGAAGTCGATCGGATTGACCTTGTGAGGCATCGTCGAGGAACCCACTTCACCGGCCACGACGCGCTGGCGGAAGTAGCCGAGGGACACGTATCCCCAGACGTCCCGCGCAAAATCCAGCAGGATCGTGTCGATGCGGATCACCGCGTGGGCATATTCGGCGATCCAGTCGTGCGGCTCGATCTGCGTGGTGTACGCATTCGGCTGCAGGCCGAGGGAGGCGACGAACGCGGCGCTGACCGACGGCCAGTCGACCCGCGGGAGCGCCGCGACGTGCGCGTTGAAGTTGCCGACCGCGCCATTCAGCTTGCCGAGGATCCGCACCGCCTCGAGCGCGTCGCGCTGCGTGGCGAGTCGCGCGGCGAAATTGGCCATCTCCTTGCCGACGGTCGTCGGGGTCGCGGTCTGGCCGTGAGTGCGCGCGAGCATGCCGCAGTCCGCGTACCGCGTCGCGAGGGTCTCGAGCGCGGACCGGATCGCGTCGATCGCGGGCAGGAGCACCCGCGCTCGCGCGTTGCGCAGCATCAGCGCATACGCGAGGTTGTTCACGTCCTCCGAGGTGCACGCGAAGTGCACCCATTCGAGCAGCGCCGGCGCGGCGCCGCGCGCGGTGAGCTCGTCGCGCAGCCACAGCTCGACCGCCTTCACGTCGTGATTGGTGCGTGCCTCGATCCGCTTGATCGCCGCGACGTCGGTCGGCGCCGGGTCGGCGGCGAGCGCGCCGAGCCATCGCCGGCACTCCTCGGGGAGGGACGCGAGCGGCTCGCGCGCCGGGCCGGCGGCAAGCGCGAGCAGCCACGCGGCCTCGACCCGCGCGCGTTCGCGCATCAGGCCCGCTTCGCTGAAGATCTCCCGCAGCGGCGCGAGCTTCGCGCGGTACCGGCCATCGAGCGGCGAGAGCGCGTCGATCGAGGAATTCGACATCGGAGTGCGTGGTCGTCGAGTGTTAGAATTGACGAAGTTTACCGCAATCGGAGCGCGTCGCGGAGGAACGGATGAGAAGCGAACGCACCAGGATCGCCGGCGATGCCGCGGCGCTCGCCTGAGGGCGGGCCGGGCATCGTGCGGTTCGATCGGCAGATGATCAAGGCGGCGTTGCGGGCCCGTCCGTCGCCGCCGGACGAGGACATGGACTGGCTCCCCGAGACCGCGCCGGATCTGCGCGAGCGGGTGCGCCGCGCGCTGCCGACGAAGCGGATCGCGGCGGCCGTGCTCGTGCCCGTGGTCGACCGCGAGGGCGAGTTGTCGCTGCTGCTGACCCAGCGGTCGCGGACGCTGCGGGATCACGCCGGACAGATCGCGTTCCCCGGCGGGCGCATCGAGCCGCAGGACCGCGATCCCTGGACCGCGGCGCTGCGCGAGGCACACGAGGAGATCGGTCTCGAGGCGTCGCGGGTGGAATTCGCCGGCTACCTGCCGGATCACCTGATCGTGACCGGCTTCCGCGTGACGCCGGCGGTCGGATTCGTCGCGCCGGACTACCGCTTGCGCGTCGCCGCCGAGGAGGTCGACGAGGCCTTCGAGGTCCCGCTCGCGTTCCTGTTCGATGCGGCCAATCTGCGCGAGCGCGAACGGCAGATCGGCGAGACGAGCTTCGCGGTCTACGACATCACCTACGACGGTCGGCGGATCTGGGGTGCGACCGCCGGCATGGTGATGACCTTGCGCCGGATGCTGGTCGCGCGTGCGGGGGGCGCGGCGTGACGCGGCCGATCGATCGGCTGCTTGCGATCATGGAACGGTTGCGCTCGCCCGGCGGCTGTCCCTGGGATCGCGCGCAGAGCTTCGCGACGATCGCCCCCTATACGATCGAAGAGGCCTACGAGGTCGCCGACGCGATCGAGCGCGACGACCTCGCCGGACTGAAGGACGAGCTCGGGGACCTGCTGTTCCAGGTGGTGTTCCACGCCGCGATCGCGCGCGAGGCGGGCGCGTTCGACTTCGATGCCGTCGCCGAGGCGATCGCCGCGAAGCTCGAGCGACGGCATCCGCACGTGTTCGGAGGCGAACCCGTCGCCGGGGTCCTGCAGCAGACGGACGCCTGGGAGCGGATCAAGGCGGCCGAACGGGACGCCGCGGCCGGGGGGCCGGCGAGCCTGGTGGACGGTGTGCCGCTCGCGCTGCCCGCGCTCGCACGGACTCACAAGCTCGGGCGGCGCGCGGCGCGGGCCGGGTTCGACTTCCCGGATGCCGCGTCAGCGGCCGGGAAGGTGCGCGAGGAGCTCGCCGAAGTGCTCGACGCCGATGCCCGGGAGCGGGAGCGTCCCGAGCGCATCGCGGAGGAAGTCGGGGACCTGCTGTTCGCCGCCGCGAATCTCGCGCGCAAGCTCGGGGTCGAGCCGGAGGCGGCGCTGCGGGCGGCGAACGCGAAGTTCGAGCGACGGATCCGCCGGATGGAGCGGTTCGCGGCCGACCAGGACACCGCGCTCGCGGCGCTCGGGCTCGACGCGCAAGAGGCGCTCTGGAACCGGGCGAAGCGGGAGGAATGAGCGCGACCCGTCGGCCGCGGCACGCCGGCGACGCCGCCCGGCGCCGCGCGGACGCGCGGCGCGAGTCGCGCGCGGTCTTGCGCTGCGATCCCGGGTTGCCGATCGCGGCGAAACACGCCGAGATCGTCGAGCGGCTGCGCCGGGAGCCGGTCCTGATCGTGGTCGGCGAGACCGGATCGGGCAAGAGCACGCAGCTGCCGCAGTTCTGTCTCGAAGCCGACCGCGGGATCGAGGGGCAGATCGCACACACCCAGCCGCGACGGCTCGCGGCCCGCGCGCTCGCGCAGCGCATCGCGGAGGAACTGCGCGAACCGGTCGGACGCACGGTCGGATACCGGGTTCGCTTCGCCGATCGAGTCGGCGACTCGACGCGCGTCGTGCTGATGACCGACGGCGTGCTCCTCGCGGAGCTCGCGCGCGACCGGGAACTGCGCCATTACGACACCCTGATCATCGACGAGGCGCACGAGCGCAGCCTGAACGTCGACCTGCTGCTCGGGATCGCGAAGCGCCTGCTCGCCGTGCGCGCGGACCTGCGGGTGATCGTGACCTCGGCGACGCTCGACGTCGAGCGTCTGGCCGCGTTCTTCGGCGGCGCGCCGGTGATCGACATCGGCGGTCGTGGTCATCCGGTCGAGGTGCGTTACGCGGCCTCGCCCGACCGGGAGGAGGAGCTCGACCTGCCGACCGCGGTGCTGCAGGCGTTGCGAGCGGTCGAGGAGGACCCGGGGCCGGGCGGAGCGGGAGACGTGCTCGCGTTCCTGCCGGGCGAGCGGGAGATCGCCGACGTCGGCGAACTGCTCGACCGGGAGCTCGGCGCGCAGATCGAGATCGTGCCGCTGTACTCGCGGCTCGCGTGGGAGCGGCAGCGCCGGGTGTTCGAGCCCGGCGCGCGGCGCCGGATCGTGCTCGCGACCAACGTCGCGGAAACCTCGATCACGGTGCCGGGCATCCGCGCAGTGATCGATTCCGGGCTGGCGCGGATCAGCCGCTACGACACGCGGATCCGCCTGCAGCGCCTGCCGATCGAGAAGATCTCGCGCGCGAGCGCGGAGCAGCGCAAGGGTCGCTGCGGACGCATCGGTCCGGGGGTGTGCATCCGGCTGTACGACGCGGCGGACTTCGAGAGCCGGCCAGCGTACACCGAGCCCGAGATCCGGCGGACCAACCTCGCGGCGCTTCTGCTGCGGCTCGCGGCCGACGGGCTCGGCGCGGCCGAGGAGTTCCCGTTCGTCGACCCGCCGGACCGCCGTGCGCTCGTCGACGGCTACCGGCTCCTGCAGGAGCTCGGCGCGCTCGACGCGGAGCGCCGGATCACGACGCTCGGTCGATCGATGGCGCGCCTGCCGCTCGATCCGCGTCTGTCGCGTGCGCTCGTCGAGAGTCGGCGCTTTCACGCCGAGGCCGAGGTGCTCGCGATCGTCGCCGGACTGAGCGTGCCCGAGGTGCGGCTCGATGCGGGCCCGGGTGGTGCCGCGACCCCGGATGGCGACGCGGTGCCGGCGCGCGGCGCGGGGTCGGCCGGCACGGAAGATCCGAAGTCGCAGTTCCTCGACCTGCTGCAGCTGTGGAACGCTTACCGGGCCGCACGCGCGACCACGCGCCGGGAACTGCGGCAGTGGTGTCGCGAGCGCGGCCTGTCGCTGCTGCGTCTCGGCGAGTGGGACGACGTGCATGCGCAGCTCGGCGAGCGCGCGGCCGAGATCGGGTTGCGGCCGGGCGCGCGCGCCGCGTCCTACGCGATGATCCACCGGGCGCTGCTCGCCGGGTTCTGCACGATCGTCGGGGTGCGCGCCGAGGAGGGCGTCTACGTCGGGCCGCGCGGCCTGCGCTTCCGGCTGTTCCCCGGGTCGGCGCTCGCGCGGCGCCGGCCCCGCTGGGTGATGGCGGCGGACGTCGTCGAGACGCGCCGGATCTACGCGCGCCGGATCGCCGAGATCGACCCCGGTTGGATCGAGACCGCCGCGGCCCACCTGCTGAAACGCGAGTACCTGGCGATCGACTGGGACGAGCGGCGCGGGGAGGTGGTCGCGCGCGAGCGGGTGAGCTTGTTCGGCCTCGTGATCGCCGAGCGGCGCGTGAACTACGGGCCGATCGCGCCCGCGCACGCGCGCCAGGTGTTCGTGCGCGAAGCGCTGGTGCACGGGCGCCTCGCGCAGCGACCGGACTGGCTGGCCGCGAACGACGCGGCGATCGCGGCCGCGCGGGGCATCGAGGATCGGTTGCGCACCCGGGGCCTCGTCGCCGAGGCGGAGGCGCTGGTCGCGAGCTACGAGCGCCGGCTGCCGCCGCAGGTGTCCTCGGGCGTCGCGCTCGAACGCCATACCCGCACGCTCGATCCGGCCGGTCGGGCGCGGATGGGCCTCGAGGAGCAGGAGATCTTCGTGCGCCGCCCGGACCCCGACGCGCTCGCGGCGTTCCCGGTGCGCGTGGCGATCGGGACGCTGGCGTTCGACGTCGAGTACCGCTTCGCGCCCGGGGACCCGCGCGACGGAGCGACGCTGCGGGTTCCGGTGATCGCCCTGCCGGAACTCGGCGCGGCGGCGCTTGCCGCAGCGATACCGGGCCTTGCGCGGCCGCGCGTCGAGGCCTGGATGCGGGCGTTGCCGAAGGAGGCGCGCCGCCGCCTGATCCCGATCGCCGCGACCGCGGCGCGCTTCCTGGAGGAACGGGGCCTCGAGGCCGCGACCCCCGAGTCGCTCGCCGAGTGGCTGCGCACGCGCGGGGGGCTCGGTGCCGATGCCGACCGGATCGCGACGACGCCGCTCGAACCCGAGTGGCTCGCGCCACGGGTCGCGGTCATCGAGGCGGCGCGCGAACTCGCGTGCGGCACCCACCTCGCGGCCTTGCGGGCCCTGACCGCGGAGGCCGCGGGGACGTCGCTGCGGCGCGCGGCGGCCGAGCGGTACCCGCAGGCCTGGACCCGATTCGAGGCCGACGCGCTGCCGCTCACCGCGGCGATCGAGGGTCCGAACGGGACACTGACCGTGCATCCTGCACTCGCCGTGGACGGCGAGGCGATCCGCGTCGCGTTCGAGCGCACCGCGGCGGAGGCGGCGCACCGGCATCGCCGCGGCGCGACCCGGCTCGCGCTGCGCGTGCTCGGCCGGGTCGCACGCGACGCGGCCCGCGAGGTGGCGGAGGATGCCCCGTTGATGCTCGGGGCGAGCCCGTTCGTCGAGGCGGCGGTCGTGGTCGATGGACTGGTCGCGAGCG
>JAJXYU010000207.1 GCA_021780395.1 Pseudomonadota bacterium | reverse complement strand
GATCGAATCCGCGCAGCGGGGCCGGGTCGAGTACGGCTACGGCGTCGACGGGACGCCACGCCCGGGCGCGGCCGCCGCGCGGTTTCGCGAGTGGCTGCGCGGGCGCATCCCGGCGCTCGCGCACGAGGCGCCGCCCGGCGAAGGGCAGGGGCTTGTATAATCCGACGAGTGCGGTGACCAACACCGGGAGAGGACGACGATGAACCTGACGGACCTGACCAAGAACGACTGGCACCAGCGCGCGGCGAAGCTGCGCTACGAGACCCGGCATTTCATCGACGGCCGATACGTCGATTCGGTCGCCGGCGGACGATTCAAGGTCGTGAATCCCGCGACCGCGCAGGTCCTGTGCGAGGTGAGTGCCGGGGCCGCCGCGGACGTCGACCTCGCCGTGGCCGCCGCGAAGCGCAGCTTCGCCTCCCGGGTGTGGAGCCGCAAGGCGCCGCGCGAGCGCATGGCGGTGCTCGTCGCGTTCGCCCGGTTGCTCGAAGCGAACGCCGAGCGCTTCGCGCTGCTCGACACGCTGTGCATGGGCAAGCCGATCCGCGACATGCTGACCATCGACATCCCGCAGGCCGCGACCAATTTCGCGTTCTTCGCCGAGTTCGTGGACAAGATCGACGGCTCGGTCACGGCGACTGCCGCCGACGCGTTCCACTACGTGCTGCGCGAGCCGCTCGGCGTGGTCGGGTGCGTCGTGCCGTGGAACTATCCGCTGCTGATGGCGGCGTGGAAGGTGGCGCCCGCGCTCGCGGCCGGCAACAGCGTCGTGCTGAAGCCGGCCGAGCAATCCCCGCTTTCCGGCCTGCTGATGGCGGAACTGTTCGTCGAAGCCGGTGGACCGCCGGGCGTGTTCAACGTCGTCAACGGACTCGGCGAATCGGCCGGGGAAGCGCTCGCGCTGCACAACGACGTCGCGAAGATCGCGTTCACCGGCTCGACCGAGATCGGCAAGCGGATGCTGGTATACGCCGGTCGATCGAACATGAAGCGCGTGAGCCTCGAGTGCGGTGGCAAGTCGCCGCAGATCTTCCTCGCGGACCTGCCGGACCTCGACGTCGCGGTGAACTACGCGATCAACGGGATCTACGGCAACATGGGCGAGGTGTGCAATGCCGGCTCGCGCCTGCTGATCGATCGATCGATCGCGAAGGAGTTCATCGCGCGGTTCATCGAGCGCGGACGGCATGCCTATCACCCGGGCGATCCGCTGGACCCGGCGACGAACCTCGGGCCGCTGGTCACCGCGGGCCACTGCCAGCGCGTGAAGGGGTACATCGAGCGTGGCAAGAGCGAAGGCGCGAAGCTCGAGTTCGGCGGCGGCGCGCCGGACTCCCCGGGCGCGTTCGTCGAGCCGACGCTGTTCTCCGGCGTCGACAATCGCATGACGATCGCGCGCGAGGAGATCTTCGGGCCGGTCGCCGCCGCGATCGAGGTCGACGGCATCGAGCACGCGGTCGCGATCGCGAACGATTCGATCTACGGACTCGCGGCCGCCGTCTGGACCCGGGACCTGGCCGTCGCGCACAAGGCGGTCCGCGATCTCGAGGCCGGTGTGATCTGGGTGAACTGCTTCGACCACGGCGACATGACCCAGCCATTCGGTGGCTACAAGCAGTCGGGCCAGGGGCGCGACAAGTGTCTCGAGAGCCTGCTGTCGTACACCCAGACGAAATCCGCGTGGATTCACCTCGGCTAACGCGGCGGCGCGCCGGATGATCGGGACGGCACCCCGGCGAACGTCGCCGGCGGTGCCGGGTCCCGGATCTCGGGAATGCGCGCCGCCAGCAGGTCGTGGAACTCCACCATCCAGCACTCGATCCGTGACAGCGGGCCCGGCCGGTAGCTGCCCGACTGCAGCCCTCGCTGCACGCGCGCGCACAGCGTGCGATCTTCCGCGTTGACGCCGGCGTTGAGGCGCGCGCCCAGATAGCGCAGCGGCCGCATCTCGCGGCGATCGTCGGGAAGGCCGAAGGAGCCGCCCCGGATCGTGCAGCGCCCCGGGCCACGCGGAACGATCTGGAAGAAATCCATCTGCTCCGGGAACAGGTCGATCCCGAGATTCGGCAACGCGCTGTAGAAGCGCCAGCTGCGCCGGTAGTCCTCCGGCAGATCCGTCGCGATGCGCGCGACGTGGCGCTGATAGACGCGCTCGGCCCAGCGCGGGGATTCCTGCGGGCGCAGGTGCCCGATTCCCCGGGCGATCCCCGGCGCATGGCGCTGATCCGCGTAATCCGGCGTGAACATCCGGTAGAGGCCGGGGTGCCCGACCGGGACGTGATAGGACTCGAGATAGTTGTCCATGGCGATCTTCCAGTCGGCGTCCCAGTGCTCCTCGGTGATCGGGCCGAGCGGCAGCATCTCCTCGATCCGGTACGGCGCGAGTTCCTCGAGGAACGGCGCCCAGGCCGCCGCGACCGGCGGCGGATCGCCACGCAGCGCGACGAACACGAATCCCAGCGTGATCTCCACACGGGCCTCCACGAGACCGAGGTCCGTGCGATCGATCCCGGGGAACGTCTCCACCGAGGGAATCGCGAGCAAGCTGCCGTCGGTTCGGTACGACCAGCCGTGATACGGACAGGTCACCGGACCCGCGCAGCGGCCGGCGCCGTCGAGGAGTCTCGCGCCGCGATGCCGGCACGCGTTGTGGAACGCGCGCACCCGCCCGTCGCGATCGCGGATCGCGAACACGCTCTCCCGGCCGAAGTCGAGGGTCGCGTAGTCGCCGGGCCGGGGGATCGAATTCACGTGACAGACGATCTGCCAGCTCGGCAGCAGCACGCGCTCGAGCTCCAGGCGTTGCAGTTCGCCGTGATCGTAGGCCCACGCGGGCAGCGCGCGAGCCCCCAGGGTCGATGGTGCCGTGTCCGGCACACGGGCGGGTATCGTGTTCATTTGGCGAACCTCCCCAAAATTATATCGCTATTCAATAAAAATATATAACCGTATAAACTCTACCAGATTCACGGGATCGGACGACGTGCGGCGTCGAGGAGGGGGGAAATGGCCAGGTCGATGATCAAGAACAACGCGCACTTCCAGCGCGCGCTCCAGCGGTTGCCACTCGGCGTGGCGTCCAACTTCCGGTACTGGGGCGAGGACCGCACGATCTACGTGAAGCGTGCCCAGGGCGCGCGGCTCGTCGACCTCGACGACAACGTGTACGTCGACTACCGCCTGGGATACGGCCCCGCGATCCTCGGCTACGCCGATCCGCGCGTCGACGAGGCCGCCCGCGTCGGCATGGAGGTCGGCGGCGTGTTCGCGCTCGCGACCGAACGCGAGCTCTCGGTCGCCGAGCGGATCGCGAAGATGGTGCCCGCCGCGGAGCTCGTGCGGTACTCGAACTCCGGTACCGAGGCGGTGATGGCGGGATTGCGCCTCGCGCGCGCCTACACGGGCCGCGACGACTACGTGATCCTCGAAGGCAGCTACCACGGCCTGTTCGACGCGGCGATGTGGTTCACGCCGATGGACAAGTGGTCGCAGGTCGGCGACCCGGAAGTTCGCCCGTACAGCGAGGGGGTCCCGCTCAGCATTCGCAGCTACGCCCACTTCGTGCAGGCGAACGACGCGAACCAGCTGGAGGACGTGTTCAAGCGCCACGGCGATCGCGTCGCGTGCCTGCTGATCGAGCCGATCATGGGCAACTGCCTCGGAATCGCCGCCGAGCCGGACTACCTGCGGGCGGCCCGCGAACTGTGCGATCGCTACGGGGTCGTGCTGTTCATCGACGAAGTGAAGACCGGATTCCGGGTCGCGCGCGGCGGCGTCCAGGAACTCTACGGCGTGCACGCGGACCTGTGCACGTTCGCGAAGGCGCTCGGCAACGGGTATCCGATCTCCGTGCTCGCCGGCCGGGAGCGGATCATGCGCAAGATCGGCCGCGGCGTCGCGCACGGGGGCACGTACACCGCGCACTCGGTGTCGCTCGCGGCTGCGGAGCGGACGCTGCAGATCCTCGATGAGACCGATGCGCTCGAGCGGATCACCGACTACGGAACGAAGCTGCGCGCCGGGATGCACGAGGTGCTCACCGCGCGCGGAATCGCCCACAGCTTCGTCGGGCATCCGTCGATGAGCGGGCTGTACTTCGCGCACGAGCCGCCGCGCAACTACCGCGCGTGGAAGGGCAGCGACTACACCTTCTACGACACGATGGCGAAGTTCCTGCACGACGAATGCATCCTGTGCGAACCCGACTCGCGCGAACCGTGGTTCGTGTCCGCGGCGCACGACGCCTCCTGCCTCGCCGACACCCTGCGCGCGTTCGAATCCGCGGTCGACTCGACCCTCGAGACGCTCGGCAAGTCGCGTCGGGTCCCGGCTTGAGCGCACGCCGGTCAACGTCGGCGCACGACGCGATCGTCGTCGGCGCCGGCCACAACGGCCTGGTCGCCGCGTGCTATCTGGCGCGCGCCGGGCTCGACGTGCTCGTGCTCGAGCGCAATCCGTACATCGGCGGCGCGGCGGTGAGCCGGAGCCTGTACGAGGGGTTCACCTACTCGAACTGCTCCTACGTGTGCAGCCTGCTCCGTCCGCAGATCATCCGCACGCTCGAACTGCCGAAATTCGGCTTGCAGATCATCCCGTACGAGGGCGGCTGCACGATGATGCGCGACGGCGGTCATCTCGCGCTCTACGACAACCACGACGCGCTGCGCCGGGAGATCGCGCGGCACTCGCGGCGCGACGCGGAAGCCTACGAGCGCTACTCGCGGGACATGATCCGGCAGTGCCAGTTCATCAAGCCGCTGCTGCTGCGCGAGCCGCCGGACCCCACCTCGTTCCGGCCCCGGGACCTCGCCGAACTCGCGTACCTCGGACGCCGATTCCACGGCCTCGGCGAGCGACGGATGTACGACACGCTGCGGTTCTGGACGATGAGCGCGGCCGACATGCTCGACGAGTATTTCGAGAGCGAGATCGTTAAGGCGCACCTCGCCGGCAGCTCGATCATCGGCACCGCGCTCGGCCCGCGCTCGCCCGGCACCGCGTACGTGCTGCTGCATCACTACATGGGGGACATCGACGACACGGTCGGCGCCTGGGGCTTCGCCCGAGGCGGCATGGGGGCGATCACGCAAGCGCTCGCCGCGTCGCTGCGCGCGAGCGGCGGAGCGATCGAGAGCGAGGCCCCGGTCGAGCAGATCCTGGTTCGCAACGGGCGCACCCGCGGAGTCGCGTTGCAGGACGGACGCGAGATCCTCGCGCCCGTCGTGCTGTCGAATCTGGACGTACGCCGCACCTTCCTGAAGGCGATGGATCCGGGCGATCTGCCGCCGGAGTTCCTCGACGGCGTGCGCCGCTTCAAGATCCGCGGCTCCTCCGGCAAGCTCAACATCGCGCTCGACGGGATGCCGACGTTCCCGGCGATACCCGCGGGATCGCCGTGCATCCGCGGCGATCTGCACGTCACGGACACCATCGAGATGATGGAGCGCGCGTACGACGACTGGAAGAACGGGCGCTGGTCGCGAGCGCCGTACATCGACATGCTGATCCCCTCGCAGATCGATCCGACGATGGCACCGCAGGGCAAGCACTACATGTCCGTGTTCGTGCAGTACTGTCCCTATGAACTCGCCGAGGGCCCGTGGACCGACGAGCGGCGCAAGGCGTTCGGCGACACGGTGATCGAGACGATCGCGCGCCAGAGCCCCGACTTCAAGCGCCTGATCCTGCACGCCGAGGTGCGCACGCCCTGGGACATCGAGAACGAAGTCGGCTTGACCGAAGGCAACATCTTCCAGGGCGAGCTCACGCTGGATCAGCTGCTGTTCAATCGCCCGCTGCCGGGCTGGGCCCAGTACCGGACGCCGGTGCGGGGCGTGTACCTGTGTGGGTCGAGCGCGCATCCGGGTGGCGGCGTGATGGGCGCGCCCGGCGCGAACGCCGCGCGCGCGGTATTGCGCGATCTCGGCCGGAAGCGCGCCGCATGAGTGCCGTCGCCGCGCGTTACGACGTCGTCGTGATCGGCGCCGGACACAACGGACTCGTGTGCGCGGCACAGCTCGCACGCGCCGGGCGGCGCACCCTCGTGCTCGAGGCGCGCGCGCGCGTCGGCGGCGCGGCGGTGACCCGGGAATTCGCGCCCGGGTTTCGCGCCTCGACCGGGGCGCACCTGCTGTACGGGCTGCCGGCGTCGCTCGATGCCGAGCTCGGGCTGGCCGGTCATGGGCTGCGTTCGGCGGCGGAGCGGTTGCCGACGACCTCGCTCCTTCCGGACGGCACGATCGCGGATGTCGACCCCGGTCCGGCGGCGATCGAGGGGGCGGCGCGCGCCGCATTCGACCGACGGATCGCGCGCTTCGCGGGCTACCTCGCCGAGCTCCACGCGCGCGTTCCGCCGCGCCTCGGCACCCCCGACTGGTCCGACCGGTTCGAGCTCCTGCGCGCCGGTTTCGGGTTGCGCCGGCTCGGACGGCGGGACATGCGTGAGCTGCTGCGAATCGGCGCGATGAACGCCTACGACCTGCTCGACGAAACGTTCGAGTCGCCACCGCTGAAGGGTGCGCTCGCCTTCGACGCCGTGCTCGGCACGAACTTCGGGCCGCGCTCGCCGGGGAGCGTGTTCACCTGGCTGCACCGCCTCGCCGGTCTCGGCGCGGGCGGCGGGCGCGGGCTGTGGTGCCCGCAGGG
>JAJXYU010000250.1 GCA_021780395.1 Pseudomonadota bacterium | reverse complement strand
TGCTCGCGCGCGAGCCGCCGGCGGGCGGCGACCCGCTGCTCGACCCCGCGATCCCGAACCTCCTGGTGACCCCGCACGTCGCCTGGGCGGCGCGCGAGGCGCGGCAGCGCTGCATCGACCTGATGGCGGACAACGTGCGCGACTTCCTCGCGGGCGGACGGCGGGGCCGCGTCGTGTGAGCCTGACCGCGAAGCCGAACACTTGCTAACATTGCGGCCATGGGACGCATATTCGAGACTCGCAAGCACACGATGTTCGCCCGCTGGAACCGCATGGCGAAGCAGTTCACGCGGATCGCGAAGGACATCACGATCGCCGTTCGCGCCGGCGGGACGGATCCGACGTCGAACCCGGCGCTGCGCCGGGTGCTGCAGAATGCGCGCGCGGTCAACATGCCGAAGGAGAAGACCGATGCGGCGATCCGCCGCGCCTCGGGCAAGGAAGCCGCCAACTACCAGGAGATTCTCTACGAGGGCTATGCGCCGCACGGTGTCGCCGTGCTGGTCGAGGCCGCGACCGACAACCCCACCCGCACCGTCGGCAACGTGCGCAACGTGTTCGCGAAGCACGGCGGCAATCTCGGCAGCAACGGCAGCGTCGCGTTCCAGTTCAAGAAGATGGGGGTGTTCCGCCTCGATCCGGCCGGCGTCGGCGACCAGGACGAGCTCGAGCTCGACATGATCGATCACGGCCTCGAGGAGATGGGCGAGAGCACCGGAGAGAAAGGCGAACCGCAACTGGTGCTGCGTTGCGCGTTCAACGACTTCGGCCGGCTGCAGGATGCGCTCGAGAAGCGCGGCATCACGCCGCTGTCGGCCGAGCACGAATACATCTGCCAGACCCCGGCCGAGCTGCCCGAGGAGCAGGCGACCGAGGTCCTCACGCTGATCGACAAGCTCGAACAGGACGAGGACGTGCAGAAGGTCTTCCACACGCTGGTCTGAGCTCGACCGGCGCTGATCGCCGCGTTCAGCCCGGGCGCGGCGGCGGCGGACCGTGGTTGATCACCGAGTACGCCCACCGAACGACCGGCTGGAGCCGCGAGGACACCATCGCGAGCGCCCGCTCGTAATCGACCCAGGCAGCCTCCTGATGCTCCGGATGGCCCAGGTCGGGGTTGACCGGCAGGCGGATCGACCGCTCCTTGCTGCGCGCGATGTAGTAGCGCGCGATCTTGCCCCGGTTGTACGGCCCGGTCTCGCGGTAGACCAGGCCCCAGTCGAACGAGAGGTCGTCGAGTGCGGTTTCCTCGCGAACCTCGCGGACCGCGGCGTCGATCGGCTCCTCCCCGGGCTCGACGAGGCCCTTCGGGAAATCCCAGTTGCGGTACGCCCGCAGCAACAGGAAGCGCGGCCGGCGATCGACCAGACTGACGACGACGACGCCGGCGGACGTCCGCGTCGTTTGGGGGGTGTTTGCCATGAGCGCGCGATGCGACCTCGAAGACCGGCGGGCGCTGCCACCCGCCCGATAGGGACCCTGCGGATTCTACCGATGACGGTCCGCTCGCTCGATTGATTTAGCGGGTCAATGGATTTTATGATTGGAATCCATCGCATCTATCAGCGCGGCACGGCACCGGCCGCCTCCGGCGCCGCGGCCGCCGCAGCACGCACCATGAACCTCAAAGACTTCAAGTATCTCGTCGCGCTCGCGGACACCGGACACTTCGGCAAGGCCGCCGAAAAGGCGTTCGTGAGCCAGCCGACGCTCTCCGCCCAGCTGAAGAAGCTCGAGGACTATCTCGGCGTCCAACTGGTCGAGCGCCGGCCGAAGCAGGTGCAGCTCACCGAAGTCGGACAGCGGATCGTCGAGCGGGCGCGGCGCATCCTCGACGAGAGCAACGAGATCGTCGCGCTCGCGCGCCATCATGCCGATCCGCTCGCCGGGAAGCTCAAGGTCGCGCTGATCCCGACGATCGGCCCATACCTGCTGCCGCGGGTGATGCGGCGGATCCGCAAGGCGCTCCCGGATCTCGGTCTGATGCTCTACGAGTACCAGACCGAGCCGCTGCTGAAGTTGCTGCGCGACGGCGAGATCGATCTGGGGATTCTGGCGCTGCCGACGCCGACCGACGGGCTCGAGTCGCGGCCGCTGTACGAGGAGGCGTTCACGGTCGCGCTGCCGAGCAGCCACCCGCTCGCCGCGCAGCCGGCGATCCGGTCGCAGGACCTGCGCGGCCAGACCTTGTTGCTGCTCGAGGACGGTCATTGCCTTCGCGACCAGGCGCTCGAGGTCTGCAGCCGTGTCGGCGCACGGGAGGCCGACGACTTCCGCGCGACGAGCCTCGAGACCTTGAGACAGATGGTGATCGCGGGACTCGGGGTCACCCTGCTCCCGGAACTCGCGGTGGACTCACCGGTCGCCTCGCAGCGCGGCCTCACGATCCGGCGGTTCCAGAAGCCGGCACCGAGCCGCCGGGTCGGCGCGGTCTGGCGCAAGTCGACCACGCGTGCGACCGCGATCGAGGAACTGTGCAAGGTGATCGCGCAGACCATCGCAGAGGACGGGTGAACGCCCGCAGGAGGTGTTTCCAATGACCGAGTCGACGGCAACGAAGCCCCCGCCCGACGGGCCGCGCCTGGCCAGGGCGTTCGTCGACGAACAGCACCTGCTCGATCGCTATCTCGACGGCGACCTGCCCTACAAGGGCGCGCGCGAGTTCGAGCAGTGGTGCGCGATCCATCCGCAGTACCTCGCCGAGCAGCGCCTGGCCGATCGCACCCAGGCGTCGCTCCGCCTGCTCGAGGCGGCGGGTCGCGCACCGGATCTCGCGGACCCGCAAGTGCGCTGGTGGCGGGCGTCCTGGCTACCGATCGCGCTCGGCGCGATCGCCGCCGCGAGCCTGATCGGCCTGTGGACCGCCGCCGCGCACGGCGCGTGGCTGCGTGACCAGTTGACCGAGGCCCGCGCGCGGCTCGCGCACGGCTCGATGCGCCCCCCGGCGTCCGAGCAGATCGTCCGGGTCAGCCCGGATCGCGGCGCCGACTCGGGCGCCGCGTCCATCGCGCTCGCGCGGTCGCCGGCGCGACTCGTCGCGCTGCGCATCCGGATGGGGTACGTTCGCGCCGACCGTTTCCGGCTGGCCGTCGACAAGCACGGGGCAGGACGCGCGCTCGAGCTCGACGGGCTCACGAAGGACTCCAACGGGGATCTGCGCATCACCTTCAACGCCTCGGCGCTCGAGCCCGGCGAGTATGCGGTGCGGGTCGAGGCGATGCCGCTGCTCGGTCGGCCGGTCGCCGACGGGTGGTTCACGATGTCGGTCCGCTGACGCCGCTCGCCACCCCGCGGGCGGCCGCTCATCCTTCGGCGCGCAAGCTCTGCGCCGGCGGTGCGCCGACGACGCGCCGCGCGGCGAGCGTGCCGCTGACCCCGACCAGCACCGTGCCGCCGAGGATTCCGAACCACCAGAGTCTCGGGTCCGGCGCGTAGCGCAGCGCGAACAGCCGGTGCGCGACCCACCAACCGGTCGCGGCGGCACCGGCGGCGCCGAGCAGGCCGGACAGCGAGCCCAGCGCGACGAACTCGGCGGCGACGCCGCTCAACACCGTGAACCGGCTCGCGCCGAGGGTGCGCAGGATCGCGCTCTCGTGACGCCGCTCGTCGCGGGTCGCCTGCACCGCGGCGAGCAGCACGATCACGCCGGCCGCGAGCGTGAACAGCGACACGTACTGCACCGCGAGCGAGGCGCGGTCGATGATCGTACGGACCTGGGCCAGGATCGCGTCGACGTCGATCACGGTGACCGTCGGGAACCGCTGCGCGAGCGCGGCGAGCCCGGGGCGTTCGCGGGCATCGAGATAGACGCTGGTGATTTCGGTGCCGGCTGCGCCGTCGAGCAGGCGCGGCGGGAACACCAGGAAGAAATTCGGGCGAAAGCTGTCCCAGCGCACCTGCCGGATGCTCGCGACGCGCACCGTCAGCGGTTCACCGGCGACGTCGAACGAGATCGCATCGCCGAGCTTCAGATGCAGCGCGTCGCGGTACTCGGTCGAGATCGACACCCAGGGCTTGCCTTCGTCCGCCGGCGTCCACCACCGTCCCGCGACCAAGCGGTTGTCGGGCATCAGGTCCGCCGACCAGGTGAGGTTCTGCTCGCGCTCGGCGAATGCGCGGCCCCGCGCGCCCGCGAAATGCAGCGACGCGATCGGCCGCGAGTCGATCGCGGTGATCCGCGCGCGGATCACCGGAAACATCGGCGCATCGGCGGCGCCGAGCGCCGCGAGCGCGCGACGCAGCGCCGGCACGTCCTGCGGTCGGATGTTGATCAGGAACTCGTTCGGCGCGCGCGCGCCGACGCTCGCGCGCCACTCGCGCATCAGGTCGCCGCGGACCACCGCGAGCAGCAGCAGGATCATCAGGCCGAGCCCGAACGCGACGACCTGCAACACGCTTGCGACCCCGCGTCGCGAGACGTTCGCGAGGCCGTAGCGCCAGGCGACGCCGACGCCACCGCGAAATCGACGAGTCACGCGCACCAGCACGAAGCCGGCGGCGGCGAGCACGGCGCCGACCGCGACGACGCCGGCCGCCAGATCGACGACGAGAGCCGAATCGCGCACCATCAGCCAGAGGATCGCGAACAGCGCGACGAGCGCGAGCGCCGGCACGACGCCGTGGCGCAGCCGCGGTGGCGCCGCGTCCCGGCGCAGCACCCGCAACGGCGGTGTCCGCCTCAGCCGGATCAGCGGCGGCAGTGCGACGCCGAGCAGCATCGCGAGCTCGGTCGCGAACGCAACCGCGATCGGCTGCACCGACGCGGCGGGAAGCTCGCGCGCGACCAGGCTCCGCAGCAGCCACGCGATCCCCGATTCGGCGATCGCGCCGGCCAGGGTTCCGGCGATCAGCGCGAGCGCACCGATCGCCGCCAGCTCGGCGAGCGCGACGCCGAGCACGAAGCGTTGCGATGCCCCGAGGCACTTCATCAATGCGACGCCGTCGACGCGGCGGCTCGCCCAGCGGCGCGCGCTCATCGCGACCCCGACCGCCGCCAGCAGCACCGCCGACAGGCTCGCGAGATTCAGGAAGCGGCTGGCGCGCTCGACCGCGGAGCCGAGCTCGCGGCTGTTCTCGGCGGCATCCCGGATCCGGACCGCCGGGTCCGGGTGGGCCCGCAGGGCGGTCCGGTACGCGGCGACCGCGGCCGGCGGGCCGGCGAACAGCGCCGCATAGGTCGCCCGACTGCCGGGCTGGATCAGGGTGGTCGCCGGCAGGTCGGCGGCGTTCATCAGCAGCGCCGGCGCGAGGCTCACCAGACCGACGCTCTGATCGGGACGAAACGCGAGCACGCGCGTGAACCGCAGGCGGATCGCGCCGACCCGCAAGCTCATCCCGGGACGCAGGCCGAGCACGGCGGCCGTGCGCGAGTCGAGCCAGACGGTCCCGCGCGCCGGTATCGCGGTGGTCGCGATCGCGGGTCCGTAGGGCACGTCCGCGATCCGGACACGGCCGCGCAACGGATAGTCGGGCGTGACCGCGTTGACCGCGACGAGCTGGCTGCGATCGCCGTGGAACAGCGCGGTCGGAAACGAAGTCTCCTGCGCGACGCGCAAGCCGTCGCGGCGGGCCCGCGCCAGGACGCGCGCCGCGATCGGGCTCGCGGACTCGAGGCGCAGGTCCGCCGCGAGCACCTGGGTCGCTTCGCGGGCGACGCCCGCCGCTACGCGACTGGTGAAGAAGCCGACCGCGGTCATCGAGGCGACCGCGACCGCGAGCGCGCCGAACAGCACGAGCGCGTCGCCGGAGCGAAGCTCACGCCACAGCCCGCGCATCGCAAAGCGCAGGGTCGACCGGCGCGTCATCCGACCACTCGGCCGGCGTCGAGCTCGACGATCCGATCGCATCGGGCGGCGAGCTCGCGATCGTGGGTGACGAGCACGAGCGTGCTGCCGGCCGCGCGATTGAGCTCGAACAGCAGCTGCGCGATGCGCCGGCCGGTCGCGGCATCGAGATTCCCGGTGGGTTCGTCGGCGAACAGCAGCGGCGGTCGGCCGACGAAGGCCCGCGCGATCGCGACGCGCTGCTGCTCGCCGCCGGAGAGCTGCCGCGGATAGTGCGCGAGACGCGCCGACAATCCGACCTCGGTGAGCGCGGCCGTCGCCGCCGCACGGGCGTTGGGGTCGCCCGCGAGCTCGAGCGGCAGCATCACGTTCTCCAGCGCGGTCAGCGACGGGATCAGCTGGAACGACTGGAACACGAAGCCGACCTGCCGGCCGCGCACCGCCGCCCGACCATCCTCGTCGAGACGGCCGAGATCCGTGCCGGCGATCGCGACACGCCCGCGGGTCGGGGTGTCGAGACCGGCGACCAGCGCGAGCAAGGTCGACTTGCCGGCTCCCGAAGGACCGACGATCGCGACGGTCTCGCCCGCTCGCACCCGCAGGTCGACATCGGCGAGAATCGTGAGCGGTCCCGAGGGGCTGTCGACCGTCTTCGTCAGGCCGATCGCGTCGAGCGCGAGCGGCGCGCCGTTCGATCCAGGATGCATCGGAGGAGATCCGTGAAACGTTGGTTGATCGTCTGTCTACTGTTCGCCGCCTCGGCTGCGGCGCATCCCGCACGCACGATCCTGGTGTTCGGCGACAGCATCAGCGCCGGTTACGGGATCCCGGTCGGCCAGGGCTGGGTCGCGCTGCTGCAGGCGAAGCTCGACCGGTTAGGGTACGG
>JAJXYU010000127.1 GCA_021780395.1 Pseudomonadota bacterium | reverse complement strand
GCCGGCGGACCTTTGCGATCATCTCGCACCCGGACGCCGGCAAGACGACCCTGACCGAGAAGCTGTTGCTGTTCGGCGGCGCGATCCAGATGGCCGGAACGGTCAAGGGCCGCAAGGCGACCCGGCATGCGACCTCCGACTGGATGCGTCTCGAGCAACAGCGCGGAATCTCGGTGACTTCCTCGGTGATGCAGTTCCCGTACGGCGACTGCATCGTGAACCTGCTCGACACCCCGGGGCACGAGGACTTCTCGGAGGACACCTATCGCACGCTGACCGCGGTCGATTCGGCCTTGATGGTGATCGACTGCGCGAAGGGCGTCGAGGAGCGCACGATCAAGCTGATGGAGGTGTGCCGCCTGCGCGACACCCCGATCATGACCTTCGTGAACAAGCTCGATCGCGACGGGCGGCCGCCGATCGAGCTGCTCGACGAGATCGAGCGGGTGCTCAAGATCGAATGCGCGCCGGTCACCTGGCCCATCGGGATGGGCCGCGATCTGCTCGGGGTGTACCACCTGCCGGCCGACCGGATCTACGTGTACCGTGCCGTCGAGAAGGGCCGGGTCGGCAGCCATGAGATCATCGACGGGCTCGCGGGCGATGCGGCACGCGAATTCCTCGGGACGCGCTACCGATCGTTCGTCGACGAGGTCGATCTGGTCCGGGGCGCGAGCCCGTCGTTCGACCTGGCCCGCTACCGCGCGGCGAAACAGACGCCGGTCTTCTTCGGTTCCGCGGTCAACAACTTCGGTGTCCGTGAGCTCCTCGACGCGTTCGTCGCGAACGCGCCGGGCCCGCAGCCGCGCGCCGCGGTACAACGGTCGGTCGCCGCGACGGAGCCGAAGCTCACCGGCTTCGTGTTCAAGATCCAGGCGAACATGGACCCGGGCCATCGCGATCGCATCGCGTTCCTGCGCCTGTGCTCCGGACGCTACGCGAAGGGGATGCGGATGCGCCACGTGCGCCTCGCGAAGGACCTGCGGATCGCCGACGCGCTCACCTTCCTCGCGGCCGATCGCAGCCACGCCGAGGAGGCGTATGCCGGCGACATCGTCGGCTTGCACAATCACGGCACGATCAACATCGGCGACACGTTCACGGAAGGCGAGATGCTCACGTTCACCGGCGTGCCGAACTTCGCGCCGGAGATCTTCCGCCGTGCGGTGCTGCGCGATCCGTTGCGGATGAAAGCGCTGCAAAAGGGGCTCGCGCAGCTGTGCGAGGAGGGCGCGACGCAGCTGTTCAAGCCGCTGCGCAACAACGATCTGGTGCTCGGGGCGATCGGTCAGCTGCAATTCGAGGTCGTCGCGTTCCGGCTCCAGGACGAGTACGGCGTGCAGTGCACGTTCGAGCCCGCGAGCGTCGCGACCGCGCGCTGGATCCGCGGCGCCGATCCGAAGCGCCTCGCGGAATTTCGTGACAAGGCCTACGAGCACCTCGCGCTGGACCACGGCGGCCAGCTGGTCTATCTCGCGCCGTCCCGGGTCAACCTCGAGCTGACCGAGGAGCGCTGGCGGGAACTCGACTTCCTGCGAACCCGGGAGAACCTCGCGGCCTGAGCCGCGATCCTGCGGTCAACCGGCGAGCAGCGCCCGTACGCGCGCCGCCTGGCGCTCGAGCTGTCCGATCTCCGTTTCCAGCTCGACGATGCGTGCCGCGTCCTTGGCGACGATCTCGGGCGGCGCGTTGCGCGCGAATTCGACGTTCGCGGCTTTCGCGCGCAGCTTCTGCAGGTCCGCCTCGGCCCTGCGCCGGCGCTTCTCAAGCCGTTCCCGTTCGGCGGCCGGATCGATCAGGCCCGCCATCGGCACCAGGATCTCGAGGCTGCCGAGCAGCGCGACCGCGGCGACCGGCGCCGCCTCCCCGGCGGCGAGCACGCGCGGCGCGTCGATGCCGGCCAGGCGTTGCAGGGTCTTGGCGTTCCGGTCGAGGTAGGCGACGTCGCCGGGGCCGGCGTTCTGCAGCACCACCGGGAGCCGGCGGCTCGGTGCGATGTCCATCTCGCCGCGGATCTGCCGCACGCCGAGCACGAACTGCATCACCCAGTGCATCTCGCGCTCCGCCTCCGGATCGGCGGCGATCTCGGCGGCGCGGGGGTAGGGGGCTCGCATGATCGTCGCCGAGCTCCCAGCGGGTTCACCGCGGACGCGCTGCCAGATCTCCTCCGTGATGAACGGCGCGAGCGGATGCAATGCGCGCAGCAGCGTCTCCAGCGTGTCGACCAGCGTGCGCCGCGCGCCGCGCTTCTGCGCCGCGCTCGCGTCCGGTGCCTGCAGCACCGTCTTCGTCGATTCGACGTACCAGTCGCAGTACTCGTGCCAGGTGAATTCGTAGAGCGCACTCGCGACGGCGTCGAGCCGGTAGCCGTCGAAGCCCGCCTCGACTCTCGCGAGCGTCGCGGCGAGCCGGGAGCGGATCCAGCGGTCGGCGATCCCGAGTTCGATCTCGCCGCCGTCCGCGGCGCTCTCCTCGTTCGCGAGGACGTAGCGCGCGGCGTTCCACAGCTTGTTGCAGAAGTTGCGATACCCTTCCACGCGCGCCATGTCGAAGCGCAGGTCACGGCTCTGCGTCGCGAGCGAGGCGAAGCTGAGGCGCAGCGCGTCGGTGCCGAACGCCGGGATGCCCTGCGGGAACTGCTTGCGGGTCGCGCGCTCGATCGCCGGCTTCATCTGCGGCTGCATCAGTCCCGCGGTGCGCTTGGCGATCAGGGCGTCGAGATCCACGCCGTCGACGATGTCGAGCGGGTCGATCACGTTGCCCTTCGATTTCGACATCTTCTGGCCGTCGTGGTCGCGGATCAGGCCGTGCACGTAGACTTCGCGGAAGGGCACCTCGCCGGTGAACTTCAGGCCCATCATGATCATTCGTGCGACCCAGAAGAAGATGATGTCGAATCCGGTGACCAGCACGTTCGTCGGGTAGTACACCGACATCTCGCGGGTCGCATCCGGCCAGCCTTGCGTCGAGAACGGCCAAAGCGCCGAGGAGAACCAGGTGTCGAGCACGTCCTCGTCCTGCCGCAGGCGCACCTCGGACCCGAGCCCACCGGCCGAGCGTGCGTCGCGCTCGTCGCGGCCGACGTAGACGCGGCCGGTCTCGTCGTACCACGCCGGGATCCGGTGGCCCCACCACAGCTGCCGGCTGATGCACCAGTCCTTGATGTTGCGCATCCAGTCGAAATACACGCCGGCCCAGCCCTCGGGAACGAAGCGGATCCGGCCATCCTCGACCGCGCGGATCGCCGGGTCGGCGAGCGGCGCAATCCGCACGAACCACTGGTCGGTGAGGAGCGGTTCGAGGATCGTGTGACTACGGTCGCCGCGGGGGACCATCGACTGGTGCGCCTCGACCCGCTCGAGGAGCCCCTCGGCCTCGAGGTCGGCCACGATCCGGGCGCGGGCCTCGAATCGGTCGAGCCCGCGGTAGCGCGCGGGCGCCTCGTCGGTGAGCTTCGCCTCCGGGGTCAGCACGTTGATCCGTGGCAGTCCGTGACGCTCGCCGACCTCGTAGTCGTTGAAGTCGTGCGCGGGCGTGATCTTCACGCAGCCGCTGCCGAACGCGGGGTCGACGTAGGCGTCGGCGATCACCGGGATCTCCCGGTCGGCGAGGGGGAGCCGTACGCGCCGGCCGACCAGCGCGCGGTATCGTTCGTCGTCCGGATGCACCGCGACCGCGACGTCGCCGAGCATCGTCTCGGGGCGCGTGGTCGCGACCACCAGGTGGCCGGATCCGTCGGCGAGCGGATAGCGCAGATGCCACAAGTGGCCTTGTTCGGGCTCCGCGACGACCTCGAGGTCCGAGAGCGCGGTCTTCAGCACCGGGTCCCAGTTCACGAGCCGCTTGCCGCGGTAGATCAGGCCCTCGCGGTAGAGCCGAACGAACACCTCGGTGACCGCGTGCGACAGCGCCGGATCCATCGTGAAGCGATCCCGGCTCCAGTCGACCGACGCGCCGAGCCGCCGCATCTGCCGCGAGATCGTGTCTCCGGAATGGCGCTTCCAGTCCCACACGCGCTCGACGAACGTCTCGCGGCCGAGTTCGACGCGACCGGTGCCCTGGGCGTTCAGCTGGCGCTCGACGACCATCTGCGTCGCGATCCCGGCGTGATCCGTGCCGGGCTGCCACAGCGTGTCGAACCCTTCCATCCGCCGATGGCGGATCAGCGCGTCCATCACCGTGTCCTGGAATGCGTGACCCATGTGCAGCGTGCCGGTGACGTTCGGCGGCGGGATCACGATCGAATACGCAGGCCCGACCCCGCTCGGCTTGAAGGCCTCGAGCGATTCCCATCGGGCGTAGATCCGCGATTCGATCGCGGCGGGTGAGTACGCTTTGTCCATCCGCCGATTATAGCCGGCAGCGCTCAATCGGCGTGGTCGGACGCCTCGTCGTCGCTTGCGCCGTGCGCCCGGAGCACGCGATCCACGATCTCCGGCAGCTGCGACCGCAGGCGGTCGTAGACGTTCTCGAACAACGTCGCCTCGATGTCCTTCGCGGCCTGGTGGAGCAGCGAATCGGCGAGGTTCAGCACCTCAGCGAGGATCGCGGTCGCCGCGGCCCGCGACGGCGCCGGCGGCGTCGCGCCGAGAACCGCATCGGTCAGGATCGGGATCTCCCCGGTGTCCTCGAGGTCGTCGCTCATCGTCGCGGCGCTCCCGTCAAGGCTCGTCGCCGTCGTGCAGGCGGTGGGTCTCGACCACCAGTGCGTGGTCGCGGTACGTCTTGAATCGCTCGCGTGCCCGCTCGCGGCGACCCGGCTCGGCGTCGACGATCTCGGCGATCCGCGGGTAGCGCTCGAAGCCTTCGGGCATCCGGGCGCTCAGGTTCACGAGCACGTCCGCCGCGGGTGCCCGAGCCGCATCCGCAGTCAATTGCACCGGTGCGGACGGATCGGCGGCGGCGCCGTTCACGATGAGGCCGTGCGGGACGAACGAGGGATCGGCGAACGTCCACAGCAGCGCGTCGAGCGCTTCGGCGTCGCCGGTGGTGTCCGCGAGCAGCACCGCGCGCAGATCGCGCAGGTACGCCTTCTCCGCGAGCCGGCACCCGACGACCATCCGTTGTCGCGAGTCCTCCCGGTCGAGCACGTAGAAATCGACCCGTCCGGTCATTTCGCGCGGGCGCGCTCGAGCAGGAAGTCGACCAGCAGGGGCACCGGTCGGCCGGTGCTCCCCTTCTGGGCGCCACCGAGCCACGCGGTGCCCGCGATATCGAGGTGGGCCCACTTCAGGTCCGCGGTGAACTTCGAGAGGAACGCGGCCGCGGTGCACGCACCGCCTTCGCGCCCGCCGACGTTCGCGACGTCGGCGAAATTGCTCTTGAGCTGCTCGACGTACTCCTCGCCGATCGGCAGGTGCCACGCGCGGTCGTCGGCGCGCCGTCCCGCGGCGGCGACCTCCGCGGCGAGCGCGTCGTCGTTGCTCATCAGACCGCTGAAGTGGTTGCCGAGCGCGATCACGCAGGCGCCCGTCAGGGTCGCGACGTCGATCACCGCGGCGGGCTTGAAGCGGCGGCTGTAGGTGAGCGCGTCGCACAGGATCAGCCGGCCCTCGGCGTCGGTGTTCAGGACCTCGACCGTCTGGCCCGACATCGTCGTCACGATGTCCGCCGGCTTCACCGCGTTGCCCGCCGGCATGTTCTCGCAGGTCGGAACGATCGCGACGAGGTTGATCGGCAGCCGCAGGCGTGCCGCGGTGCGGAACGCGCCGAGCACGGTCGCCGCGCCGCACATGTCGAACTTCATCTCGTCCATCGCCGGCGGGTCCTTCAGCGAGATGCCGCCGGAATCGAACGTGATGCCCTTGCCGACCAGGCAGATCGGCGCCTGCGCGCGCGGCGCGCCCCGGTATTCGCACACGACCAGCCGCGGCGGCTCGGTCGAGCCCTGGGCGACCGCAAGGAACGCGCCCATCTTGAGCGCCTTGATCTGCCGTTCACCGAGCACCGTGACCTTGACCCCGCGCATCTCGCGCATCGATTGCGCGCGCAGCCCGATGTGGCTCGGCGTGCATACGTTCGGCGGCAGGTTCGCCAGATCGCGCGCGAACGCGACGCCCTCGGCGACCGCGACGCCGTCGTCGAGACCGCGCTGGGCATGACGGGCATCGCCCGCGCTGCCGGTCGCGACCCGCACTTCGCGCAGGCGCGGCGGCTTCGGCTTCGGCCCCGTCTTGAGATCCGGGATCCGGTAGCTTTGGCCGCGGAACGCTTCCGCGATCGCCCGCGCTCGGCGGTACTCGTCGAGTCCGAGATCCGTGCCCGCGTCGACCGCGAGATACACGTTCGCGTCCGTCGCGCCGGTCTTCAGCAGCGCCTGCGCGGCGGCCTGCGCCGCCCTGCGGTACTGCTTGCGCTCGAATTTCTTCTGGGCGCCGAGTCCGACGAGCAGCACGCGCGGGGGGCCCTCGCGGCCGGTCCGCGTGATCAGCATCGTGTCGCCGAGTTTCGCCGCGAAATCCTTCGACGCGAACAAGCGTGCGGCGGCGCCACCGATCCGCTGATCGACGAGCTGTGCCGCGGGGCCGAGCGCGCCGTCATCGTGCATGCCGATGACCGCGCAGGCGGTCGCGGCACGCGCCCGGGGATCAGTGATCGCTTTGAATTCCATGCTCGCTCCTTGTTGGGTGCCGTGCCGCCGCGGTCTCGCGACGAAGACGGTTGGATTTTTCCGCAAAGATCGCTTTTTGGCGAATTTTAGTCA